>CAYNLS010000093.1:0-4275 GCA_964398125.1 uncultured Gammaproteobacteria bacterium | reverse complement strand
TGATCAAAAAACTTTCTGGAAACTTTAGTAAAGAGATTTCAGAGTTAAAATGGAATTTTGGGAAATGTGGGACATGTACGGCATTTTTATTAAGGAAGATTTTAGAAAAATTGATTTTTTTGACATTTGCAAAAAACGGTTTAGACAGCAAATTAAAAGACGCGAATGGGAAATTTATTGGCCTAGATGCGATGATAAATTTAGCGTCGTCGGAAAAAGTCAGAGGCCTATATTTTTTGATGCCAAAAACAGCTGTTAGTATTAATGGAATAAAGTTTCTAGGTGATACTTCAGCTCATAATCCTCTTACTAATGTTGATATGAAAACTATAATTCCACAGATGCCTTTCATCATTACGGCATATGAGGAACTTTCTATGAAGTTATAAGGATACTCAGGTCTAATCCGATAAGCTCAGCAAAAATTTTTATTAACATCCACTCCTGTTATACTAATCTTCATGAAATTCAACCCAATTCTTCCCGAATTATATGTAACTGATTTTAAAAAGAGTCTGCATTTTTATACTGAAACGATTGGTTTTAAAGTTGAATATTCTCGTGAAAACCCTCTTTTTGCTTTTCTTTCGTATGAAGGAACTCAAATCATGATTCAGCAGTTAGATCCAAAAGAAGATCATGAATATATCACTGGTAAATTTGAGTATCCATTTGGAAGAGGAATAAATTTCCAGATAGATGTAAAGAATATAGAACAAATAAATAATTCATTTAAAAAACACAACTATCCATTAAGAAAGGAATTAGAAGACAGTTGGTATAAAGTCAAAAATGAATTACATGGCTGCCGTCAAATATTAGTTCAGGATCCGGACGGGTATTTACTTCGGTTTTCTCAGGATATTGGACAGAAACCTGCAAAGTAATGTTTTGATATAATATTTTGATGAAAATCTCTCCCTTTAAACTCGAAAGATATTTTGCAAAATACGAATTCTCGGCTAAATATCTTCTTTGTAGTTCTGATTGTGATGGTTTACCTCAAAAACAAATTTTGAGTTACGCAGATTCTGAAACAAAATCTTTGTGGGAAAATCTGCATCTTGGCTACACGGAATCTTTGGGTTTGCCGCGCCTTCGGGAAGAAGTAAGCAAACTTTATAAATCAATTTCAAAAGACGAAGTATTGATAGTCACTCCGGAAGAAGGAATATTTATAGCACTACAAACAATTTTAAAAAAAGGCGATCATGTTGTCTGTGTATTTCCTGGATATCAATCACTTTATTCGATCGCCGAGTCCTTGGGTTGCGAAGTGAGCAAATGGATGCCAAATGAAGAAAAAGGATGGTATTTTGATCCTGCAGATTTAGAAAAACTTATCAAACCTAATACAAAACTTATTATCGTCAATTTTCCTCATAATCCCACAGGGTATCTTGCTTCTAAAGTTGATTATGAAAAGATAATCAGTCTTGCAAAAGAAAAAAATATTTATCTTTTTTCTGATGAGATGTATCGTTTTTTAGAATATGATTCTGCAGATAGATTAGATTCCGCAAGTGATATTTATGAAAATGCTGTCTCACTTTTTGGCGTATCAAAAACATTTGGTCTGGCAGGATTGAGAATTGGTTGGCTGACTACAAAAAACAAGGAGCTATATACGCAATTTTCTACTTATAAAGATTTTACGACGATTTGTAGTAGTGCTCCAAGTGAGATTTTATCACTTATTGCTTTGAAAGCTAGAGATAAAATAATAAAAAACAATCTCAACAAGATAAATAAAAATATTTCTGTGCTTGAAGATTTTATAAAAAGAAATGCAAAGATATTTTCATGGGTAAAACCAAAAGCGGGAACTATCTGTTTTCCAAAAATAAATCTTGATATTTCAAGTTATGATTTTTGCGAAAAAGTTGTTAAGAATATTGGAATCATGCTTTTACCTTCAACGGTTTATGATTTTGGTGACAAGCATGTCCGTGTCGGTTTTGGAAGAAAAAATCTGCCCGAAGTTTTAAAGAATCTCGAGGATTATCTTCAGAAAGAATTTAAATAAATTGTTTTAATTGTATAATTTTTATATGGAAGACGTTTTATGGGGAATATGGAATGGGCTTACAGCCTGGCCGGTACTCATCGCACATCTTTTCGGATGGTGGAGTGATTTTCCGGTCTACAACGTAGCGCGCGATGGAGGTTGGTATCAATTCGGATTCATGATAGGTGCAGGATCTCCATTGTTGGGTCTTTTCGGGAAGAAAAAGTAATTTACCATTTTTTGATGAAAAGAGTTTTGTTTCTTTGTGCTCACAATTCCGCAAGGTCGCAAATGGCAGAAGCTCTATTGCGTCATTTAGGTGGAAATATTTATGAGGTCTACTCCGCAGGTTTAGAAAAAACTTTCGTTCGACCACTTGCAATACAGGTTATGTCCGAAATAGGTATAGATATTTCTCTTCAGAAGAGTAAAAGTTTAAAACAATATCTGAAAGATAATTTTGATGAGGTAATTACAGTTTGCGATGATGCAAATGAATCTTGCCCTACATTTCCCAATGCAAAAAATAGACGTCATTGGAGTTTTTCGGATCCGTCAAAAGCAAAAGGCACCGATTTAGTTAAGCTCAAAATTTATAGACAGGTTCGCGATGCAATCAGTTTGAAGATTAAGGAAGAATTACTTACACTTTCATGAAATCCAAAGTAAACCATTGGGATGATATGTATGAAATGCCTTTGGAAAAGGTTCCATGGGAAATCCAAAATCCACCCGCCGAACTTAAGGATTTGATAGACAAAAAAATAATCAAAGGCGTAACGGCTCTAGATATTGGGTGTGGCACCGGTAATTATGCCATTTATTTAGCAAGAAACGGTTTTCAAGTTATAGGTGTCGATTTTTCAGAAAAAGCGTTGGAAATTGCAAGAAAAAACAGCAAAAAATTACGATTATCTATTAAATTTATTAATGCTGATATCACTGAACTTCGTCATACTCTGAAAGATCATCAATTTGACTTTATTTTAGACTATAGCATCCTTCATCATTTACCTTTATCAAAAACTAAAAGCTATGCCGATCAGTTCCATCATTTACTAAAAAAAGGGGGAAAACTTCTCTTGGTTTGCTATTCGGATAAAGATGAATATGCCCACGGCAGCTCGTCAGCAAGAGGAAAATACGGTAATAAAATGTATTACAGGACCGCACAAGAAATTCGGCAGGCATACAAAAAGCTTAAGGAAATATCTTATAAAGAATCACATTTAGGAAAACGACGTCAACATATTGCTCACTCTTTTACATTTGAACGAATATAATTTACCACAACCAAACTTCATATTGTTCTAAGCTTCCTTACTGATATAATTATTTTCATCATTAAATGACAGAAATAGTCACTTTGCTACAAATATTATTTATCTTCATAGTTCCGGTAATCTTGGCTTATTCAGGTATCATTTCAGTCAAAATCAGACTTTGGTTGTTTTTAATATTATTTTTTTTAGTGGTTTTGGTTAGTTATTTTGAAAGAATGAGTTTTTATGAGCTTGGGATACGATTGGACAACTTTTATCAAAGTCTTATTCCTTATTCATTGATTACGATTTTAGGCGTTGCTTTAATGATCATTGTCGCAAAATTATTAAATAAAACAGCTCACCCGGATTGGTGGAAAAATCCGCATTTTCAATTTATGTTTATTTTTCTTAGCATTGCACAGGAATTCATGTATAGAGGATTCTTGATGCCGAAATTAGAATTGCTTACTTCTTCATTATTTTTGATAGTGATTCTTAACACTTTTATATACATGTTTCTTCACATAATTTATCCCAATAAACTCAGTAATTTATCATTGACGTTTCTTGCGGGCTTGGCGTTTGCCACTTTGTATTATTATTATCCGAATTTAATTTTGATTTCTATCTCTCATGCGATTCTTAACTTTTTTGCCGTTTTATATGGACTTGTTGGATTTGGCGATGTTAAAAAGTTAAATAAGGTATGGAATAAGTAGGATTTTTTGCAAAGGAAAAGCAAGTGGTAAAAAATAATATGAAAAAAGAAGCGATTATACTAAGAGCGATTCATACACTATTTGCTCTCTATTTTATTTTCTGTATTCTATATATTTATTATTCTGCTCTAACTTTACAGTTAAATATCTTTTTATGGATTGCAATATTTAGCGTTTTTTTTGAAGGATTTCTTGTTTTTATTCTAAATAAAGGACATTGTCCACTTGCTCCACTCCAAAAAAAACTGGAAGACCCTGTTCCTTTCTTTAATCTATTTCTTCC
>CAYNLS010000092.1:0-4275 GCA_964398125.1 uncultured Gammaproteobacteria bacterium | reverse complement strand
TAAAATGCGATTGTCGAGAACAGCTGCATAAAGCGATGCAGATGATAAGTCGTGAGGGTCGAGGACTGGTAATTTATCTTCGTCAGGAGGGCAGAGGTATAGGTCTTATCAACAAAATTAAAGCCTACCATTTGCAAACTCAGGGATTGGATACGGTTGAAGCCAATGAAAGGCTTGGTTTTCAGGCAGATCAAAGAAATTACCAAGCTGCTATTGACCTTCTTAATCATTTCAAAATAAGTTCTATTCAGCTTATTTCAAATAATCCACGTAAGTTTAATCAACTTGAAAAGTCAGGGATAATCATCACAAAACGAGTACCGATACAAATAAAGCCTCATAATATTAATAAACAGTATCTTCAAACGAAAAAGGAGAAGTTAGGACATTTATTAGATCATATGGACTTATGAATGATAAAGAAAAAAGTATTTTCTTCATGGAAAAAGCACTACGTCTAGCAGAAAAAGGGCAGAGTTGGACAAGTCCTAACCCAATGGTCGGAGCAGTTATTGTCAAAAACAATAAGACTATTGGTGAAGGGTATCACAGACAATATGGACAAGCACATGCGGAAATAGAAGCTTTAAAATCAACACATAAAGATGCCTCAGGATCTACCATGTATGTAACTCTGGAACCCTGCTGCCACACTGGGAAAACACCTCCCTGTGTTGAATCTCTTATACAAGCAAAAATCAAAAAAGTAGTTTGTTCCCATCTTGATCCGAATCCGTTGGTCGCAGGAAAAGGAATAGAGATGCTCCGTAGCCATGGCATTCAGGTAGAAACTGACATCATGAACGAAGAAGCAATGAAATTAAATGAGAATTTTATTACGTTTCACACAAAAAAAAGACCTTTTATTGCAGTCAAGTTTGCCTGTAGTCTGGATGGGAAAATAGCAACTTCAACCGGAGATTCAAAATGGATTACCAATAAACGGGCTCGATCTTATGCTCGAAAGCTTAGAAGTAATTATCAAGCCATATTGGTCGGGAGAAATACAGTTTTGCAGGATAATCCACACCTCGGGTGTAGAGATAGCCGCTACAAAGATCCTATTCGTATTGTCCTTGATTCACAGCTTCATATTCCTCTTGATTATCAGATATATAGAGATAGTAATGTAATTGTCGCCACCACTCGGAAAGCAACTCAGAAAAAATTAGATGAACTTCATAAAAGAGGAATAAAGACGCTCATCTTCGACGACCACTTTATACCAATAGAAAAGCTTGTAAGTAGGCTATGGCAACTAAATGTTGTAAGTATTTTTGTTGAAGGAGGAAGTGAAGTAATAGGAAGTTTTATCGATAAAAAATTAGTTGATAAAGTATATATTTTTCAAGCGCCGATTTTAATAGGAGGGAATATGTCTATTAATGCAATAGGTGGAAAAGGAGTAAAAAAAGTTGCTGATGCTATCAAAATTAAAAATATGAAATTTTTAGAACTTGATGATAACACTCTGACATACGGTTATATAGCAACTTCGACCGTACCATTTTAATTAAACACTCTTGAAATATTTCTGGAAGCTTTGATATGTTTTCCCGAGCGCTTTATAAAGAAGTTCTATCGTTTCCCAGCCGCTTTTTATACCCTTTAAAGTGTCTTTGAATTGATATTTTGCCAAAGAAAGATATCTGCCTGTTGGATGAGAAATGGGTAGGCGATAGTCCGAATAAAGAACAAGGTATGCATCAAGAGATCTTCTTTCTTTAATCAAAAGTGCATCAAATGCGCGAAGCCATTTATTTTTAAAAGATAAACTGTGATGTTTTCGGGCAAGTTCTTCGTTTTCATCTAAAACCAATTTTAGTTTTTTTTCATTTTCAATTTCTTCGGTGATCACAGCTTCCATAGCAGATTGAAAAAGTATTATCGCCTGAATACATTCTTCCGCTTCATCGATGAGATGAGTTTTGTGTTTTTTATGCAAGTTTTCTGCCAGTTTTAGATGCTCCAAAGCGTTTGTGATCAGCAGTCGTGCTATGTCGATTTGTATTATCATAAAAAAATTATTTTAACACGGAATGGAAATTTGACCGAAGTAATACAAAATTTATGAGCTAACATGCAACATGCCACTACCAACAATGTAAACTTAATAAAACAAATTTGCTTGGTAGCGAATAAATTTTCGTGTTACGAGGGAAAATAGTCATGATATATTATATTCACCTATGCAGAAAAGACAAAAGCGAATAATTCTAGTTGACGTGGTGACGCCGATCATCGGGAAAATTGAAGCCGAAAAATCTTTGAAAGAGATGATGTCGCTCATAAACACATATCGAGGTGGAGAAGTGATCAAGATCATTCAAAGGCGGGCGCATCCACATCCCGGCACATATATCGGCAGCGGAAAAGCCGAGGAGGTCGCGGAAATGGTCAGAGACCTGAAAGTAGATGTCGTGATCTTGAATGCGATCGCAGACAGCACGCAGCTATATAAACTCCTTCAAATGTTTTGGGTTTACAATCCCAATATCGAGGTCTGGGATCGGATAGACTTAATACTTCATATTTTTGACAAACATGCCCGCACGGCCGAAGCCAAACTTCAGATTGTGCTTGCCCGCATGCGTCACATGGGTCCACGCATGTATGGATTATCTGAGCAGCTTGGAAGGCAAGCCGGCGGCATCGGTGGCCGGGGCGTAGGGGAGACCAATGTCGAGCTCATGAAACGCCACTGGCGCGATGAAATAAAAAAAACAAAAGACAAACTTGATCTTTTATTGAAAACTCACGAAAAACAGATTAAACGACGTCGTGAAATCGGATTTAAAACCATCTCAATAGTCGGCTACACGAATGCCGGAAAAACAACTCTTTTTAATGCCTTGACCGGCAAGAAAAAACTCGCCAGAGATGTGCTTTTTGCCACACTTGAAAGTTATGTTGGAAAAATGTATTTACCAAAAATTAAGAGTGAAGTTCTTATTTCAGACACAATCGGTTTTATCCAAAATCTACCGACTTCGCTTATCACTGCTTTCAAATCAACACTCATGGAATCGGTTCATGCGGAAACACTTTTGCATGTCATTGATACATCAGATCCCGATATGTACAAAAAAATAAAAACCGTGGAAAATATTTTAGAAGAACTTGGTCGCGATCCAGAAAACACAGTTTATATTTTTAATAAAACTGAAAATCTCCATGAAGAATTTAAAAGACAACTTTCGGAGGAATTTATTTTAAATCGTCCGCTTTTTATTTCAGCAAAAACAGGAAAAGGAGTCGAGGAACTGAAATCAAAAATATCGAATTTATTTGACTAATATGGCTCGGAATTCATTTTTATAAATCTGCATTCATCCCGGCCGCAAAGTTCTTGCGGAGAGATTGGTTTACATTGAAAGGCGATTCCCAAACATTTTTTTGCTTGATATCCTAAACAATCGCACTGCACAAATCCCTCAGTGGAACTTGGATTTTCATAAAACTTATTTATCTCTTTAGGATAGAAAAATATATAGAGAACTATGATAATTCCAATCGCGATGTATCCGAATCTTCGCGAATGTAAGAACAATTTATGAAAAACATAATATACTACAGCGACAACCAAGCTTGAGCCTAGGGATGAAATGATAAACCAGAAAATAAAACTTAGTAAATCTCCCAATTCTTCAAATTGATGACCTGACGCAATCGCAAAAAATAAAAAAGCAATTAAAAAAGGTAGTGCTGCGGCTATGTAGGAATTTAAAAATATTCTTTTTTCTGAAACTCGTTTGTAGAGATAAATTAGAATAAAAGCAGATATTAAGAAGTAAAAGGGTAGTATTCTAAAAATAAAAAAAATTATTGTATCTTGTAGAGTTGGTACGTAGAAATTCATATTTTAAATATACTACATAATAATCACGTTTATAATTTTAATATCTTTTTTACCTTCTCCCAATCTATAAACTGCGAATAAATCGCACAAAAAGATACGACGGTCATAAACTGATTTCGATATGTATACCAAACATGCAAGTACGAATGATTTGCGGCAATCAAATACCAGAGATATGGAACAAGACCAATTATCATCCAAGGAATAACCGACTTTAATCTTTTAATTGAGAAAGAAAAATATCTGAATGATAGTAAAAAAACGATTCCCAATAACAGTAAAATTATGATTTGTTCTGTACGATTGTAACCGATAAGTTGAAATATATTTAAACGCAATGTGTTTAAAATACTGAAATTCTCATCCGGTTTTGTCACGGTGCGATTTATGATCTGATTGAAAGAAGTACTTACTGC
>CAYNLS010000091.1:3336-4320 GCA_964398125.1 uncultured Gammaproteobacteria bacterium | reverse complement strand
TCTGGCGAAGATACTTTGGTTGATTTTAATCGTTCAAGCGTTCCTCTTGTCGAAATTGTCACCGAACCGGATTTTGATAATTCCGATGATGTAAAAATTTTTCTTGAGGAACTTCATACCATCATACGATATCTTGATGTTTCTGATGCCGACATGGAAAAAGGTTCGATGCGCATGGAGCCGAATATATCATTGATGAAGATAACACCCTCCACCGCAAGCGGTTCCCCTCCCTCAAGGGAGGAATTATCAGGTCTCCCCTCGAGGGGAGTGTCCGAAGGACGAGGGGTGTTCATGCGTGAATTACCAAATTATAAAGTTGAGGTAAAAAATATTAACTCATTTAATTTTGCTAAGAAAGCTATTGAATACGAATTAAAACGCCAAGCCGAAATTCTAGATTCTGGAAAAACTCCGATCCAAGAAACTCGAGGTTATAACGAAGATAAACAGATTACATATTCACAACGATCCAAAGAAGAAGCTCATGACTACAGATATTTTCCGGAACCCGATATTCCGCCAATGGAATTTGATGATGAACAATTAGAAAAAATAAAAAAAATAATTCCGGAATTACCATCCCAGAAAGAAGAACAATATACAAAACTTAAAATAAAAAAAGAATATGCTTACATATTGTCACACGATAAAAAATTAGCCGAATATATTGACAGATGTCTTTATGGGTCAGGTAACGTAACAATTACGGATTTTCCTCAAAAACTTGCAACAGCAATTGTAAATAAAAAATTTCCTTTAAATCAAAAACACGATCTTTTTGTTAAACTTGTTCTTGGTCTATATGAAAAGAAAGTCACCGATAAAACACTTCTTTCAACAACTATCGCGACAGTAATCGCTTTGAATCCCAAAGTTGTCACAGATTATAAAAGCGGTAAAACTAATGCGATCATGTTTTTGGTTGGTCAAGTGATGAGAGAAATGAAAGGCAAAGCTGACGCGCGAATCGTAAGAGAGAAA
>CAYNLS010000091.1:0-3326 GCA_964398125.1 uncultured Gammaproteobacteria bacterium | reverse complement strand
GTGAGGAGAGAGTTGGAGAAGGCTCTTAAATAACTTGAATATAATTATGAATAAAAAAACTTTGAATATTTGAATATCATTTATAGTAGAGGCTTATTATCTTATATCCTCTAGTATAATATTGCTGATAAAATCAAATAAATGTCTTATTATTAAATTTAGACTTATTATGACTATAAATCCTAAATTAAAGAAGGATCTTATTTCAGAGGCAATTGTAGAAATAAGATTTCATCCTATACCAGATCTGTCTTTAGTAGTGGGAACTATTCATAGTACTCTTAAGGACATATACCCTAAATTTGCTGATTTAGGTGTACCAGATGTACCGAATCTTCCTGAATTTAATAATGTAATTAAATATCGTTTTTATTCCGAAAATAAGAAAAAACTGTACCAGTTTGGAAAAGGCATATTATCTGTGAACACTTTAGAGTATGAAGGATTTGAAAAGTTTATTGATGATGTAGGAACTGTAATTGATACGTTTCAAAAGATTTCAGAATTCGCTTTAATTAATAGAGTAGGACTCAGATATGTTAATAAGGTAGAAACCGAAGGAAAAAAATTGAATAAATTTCTTAACTTTGAATTTAAACTACCAGCAATAATCAAGGATATAGAAACAGGTTTTAATTATCACTCAATAGGCAAAAAAGATAATAATTTTTTGATGACAAGATATGGTTCAGCAAAACCATCAAACAAGGATACGATTATTTTAGACTTTGATTTTTATAATGAAATTCAACAACAATATAATTTAAAAAATCTTATCAAATGGATAGATGAAGGACATAAAATTATTTATGAAACCTTTAAAACAAGTTTAACTAAAGAATATTTTGAATTTTTAAGTTGAAAATTATGGAAGAATCAAATATTATTACAGCTACTCAATCCTTTGATGATAAAAAAGGCACTCAAAGTATTGTACTCCCAATTGAGGAGAGCAAAAGTAGGAATTATTATGGGGCTGTGTATTCTCTAATGCTTTCTTTATATTTAATAACTACAGGTCCAATTACGCTTCCAAGCGATAATTTTAGTAAAGGATTGAATAGTACATCTACAGTATATGAGTATAGACATAATAAAAAAATTACTAGACAAAAAAGTTACTCCTTTATTACAACTAGAGGAACTGGTGAAGAGGATATTTTATATACGGACTAATTTACTTAATTAAAATGAAAATACGATGCATGATGAACTTATTGTATTACCAGAGCATAAGGATGAATTAGGTCAATGTGATATTATCGATGAGATCTTCTTTAGTGGTGTAGATACAAACCTCATAGGTATTTTAATAACTCCAGTTTGTGACATTGAGCAAGATAAGGTAGATCATTTTAATTTATGTGCAGTTCTACCTTTTGAAGACTTTTTTTTTAAAAAGATTCAAGAAGAATGTAAGGTCGATAAATCTACTTTTTTTGCACCTACTTTATCAAATGGCAAAACAAAAGAGATAGTTAAATTTTTAAAAAAAATACTAAATAATCAATATCCAAGGTATCATTTTATAGGTTTAATCCCTGAAGTCGATGGTTTATGGTATATAGATTATCAACTTATACAATCAGTACATATTAACAATGAATCTAAATTAAAAAAAAATATCCTTGCAAATATTTTAAGTCCTTTGAAAGAATCAATTTATGTAAGATTTTCTAACTATTTAGGTAGAGTAGGATTAAAAGGTGAAGATTCAGAAAGAAAAGCTTATGCCAAAAAGATAATGGAACGGATTAAATCAAATTCTACTTAATGTTCTCAGAAATAAAGGTATTTTGTTCAATTAAACACCTCAAATTCAACTTTTCGAGTACAATATACGCATGTCATTTGTACACCTCCACACGCACTCGGAATATTCTCTTCTTGATGGCATGTGTCGTATCGAAGAACTCATCGCCAAAGCTAAATCTTTTAATATGCCGGCGGTGGCCCTCACCGATCACGGCGCGCTTTACGGCGCCTTCAAATTTTTTATCGCCGCAAAAGAAGCCGGAATAAAGCCTATCATCGGCTGCGAGCTCTATAAAGCGAAAACTACTAGGCATGACCGCGGAACCGATGGTGAAAAAGGAAATTTTCATATGCTTGTTTTGGCTAAAAATTTGACCGGTTACAAAAACCTACTTAAACTTGTGACTCTTGCCAACATGGAAGGTTTTTATTACAAGCCTCGTGTTGACTGGGAACTTCTTGAGAAATATGGGGAGGGATTGATCGCAACCTCAAGTTGTATGAGCGGCGAGATTCCATCTTTATTACTTGATAATCAGCAAATAAAAGCAGAAGAAGCGCTTAAAAAATATCTTGAGGTTTTTAAAGACAATTTTTATATTGAACTGCAGCGTCATCCGCAAATTGACACACAGGAAGGTTTGAATCAGAAACTCGTAAAACTTTCCCGAAAATACGGTGTACCACTTGTCGCGACAAACGATGTTCATTATTTGGAAAAAAGTGACGCCTACGCGCAGGAAATTTTGCTTTGTATTCAGACACAACGAACAATTTTTGAGAAAAACAGACCGCTTTCTATGTATGATGTGCCGGACTATTATTTCAAATCGCCTGAAGAAATGAAGTCCGCATTCATCGATTATCCCGAAGCCATTGAAAACACACTTAAAATTGCTGATAAGTGCAATCTTGAAATACCTTACGGCAAACTGATTCTGCCAAAGTACGATGCTCCAGGAGGAATTGATACGAATACCTATTTATCACAACTTATTGAGCAAAGAAAAAATCGCGTAAAAAATGCTTCTGAAAAACAGATTAATGACAGACTAAAATATGAGCTTGAAATCATCAAGAACAAAGGCTACGCCAATTATTTCCTATTTATTCAAGATATTGTTAACTGGGCTAAAAACCACGGAATAGCTGTTGGTCCCGGACGAGGATCGGCGGCGGGTTCTTTGGTTTCTTATGTTTTAAATATTACCGATATAAATCCACTTGAATACAATCTTCCTTTTGAACGTTTTTTAAATCCAGATCGTCCGACCCCGCCCGATATCGATATCGATTTTTCTGATAAAAGGCGTGAAGAAGTGATTAAATATATTTCAGAAAGATATGGTCGCGAAAATGTCGCACAGATCATCACCTTTGGCACAATGGAAGCTCGACTTGCCGTGCGCGATGTGGCGCGGGCACTTGGACAATCGTATGCACAGGGAGACCGTATCGCAAAAATGATCCCACCAGGCAAACAGGGATTTCCGATGAGTATTACGCGGGCACTTGAAGAATCTTCAGCTTTAAAGTTAGCGTTTACCGGTGAGGAAGAAGTAAAAAAAGTC
>CAYNLS010000090.1:0-4322 GCA_964398125.1 uncultured Gammaproteobacteria bacterium | reverse complement strand
TACAGTTCGATTAAAGTACCAACTAAGTACTTTTCTAAAAAGACTTTTGTCATTTGTTCAGATGGTGGGGCAAAACTTTCTCTACAATACAATATTAAACCTAATGTCATAATAGGAGACCTGGATTCTCTTTCCAAAGACACTAAAAATAAATTTGAACCACACTCAGTCAAGTATGTATCTTATCCTCGCGAAAAAGATTTTGCCGATGGAGAACTAGCCATAAAATATGCGATTGACAATGGTTTTAAAGAACTAATAGTATTTGGCATACTTGGAGACCGACTTGATCATCTGATTTCAAATCTTAACCAATACGCCAAGCTTTCAAAAAAAATTCAAATGTCAATC
This sequence comes from uncultured Gammaproteobacteria bacterium, assembly GCA_964398125.1. GTDB lineage: Bacteria > Patescibacteriota > Microgenomatia > UBA1406 > GWC2-37-13 > CAYNLS01. The sequence goes on along the minus strand of CAYNLS010000090.1, from coordinate 3,971 downwards.
ATTGAAGGAGAAAGCACTATTTATTTTACTTATGACAGAATTAGCGTTAATGGTTCGGTGGGCGATGAGTTATCACTGGTTCCTTTACAAACGGATAGTGAGGGAGTAACTACAAAAAATCTTAAATACCCACTTCATGATGAAACACTATTTTTTGGATCGACTAGGGGAGTGAGCAATGTCATGAAAGCAAAAGTTGTAAAAGTATTTTTAAAAAAAGGAATTCTGATGATGAAACATAGAAGTCCTAATAAATTTTGAAAAAAAGAAAAAATCCTTATTCATACCAAATTTTGGTTAGTTAATTTTATTAATTAAAGTATTTATTGAATAATTTTTCTAGAAATTTCATCTTTATTATAGATAGATTGTCTTAACAGTAAATATAATAAATCGTTAAAAAAATATCAGTTTTCAACTTTTTGATTTTAACTTTTAATTTCAAAAGTAAATTTTAAAAATAGCAAATTTTTCAAAATTTAATATTTTAGTAGCACTTTTTACGGTTTAGATTATTTGCTGAGCGAATAATATTTGCTTATAATGACAATTTATATAACAGATTTTGTTTAATTATTTATGTACTAAATTATATGGATATACTTTATTAAGTGACCCTACATGTATTGTATAAATAAATGAAAGTTGTTTTTTTTAAAGTATAATAGCTATATGTCTATCAAACCTGACCACTGGATAAGAAAAATGGCAAGGAAGCATCAAATGATCGCTCCTTTTGAGGAGGGATCAAAAAGAAACGGTAAGGTATCATATGGACTGTCTTCGTATGGTTACGATCTTCGGGTCGCCCGTGAGTTTAAAATTTTTACGGATGTTCACTCAGCCGTTGTAGATCCTAAGAGTTTTGATGAAAAATCCTTTGTTGATTTCAAGGGAGTTGATTCAGTGCTTATTCCGCCAAACTCATTTGCGCTTACTCGAAGTGTCGAATATTTACGTATTCCTCGCAATATTTTAGGTCTTTGTATTGGTAAATCAACCTATGCAAGATGTGGAATCATAGTGAACGTCACTCCTTTACAGCCCGAGTTTGAAGGTTATATTGTGATTGAGATCTCAAACAGTACTCCACTTCCCGCTAAGATTTATGCCGAGGAGGGGATTGCCGAGATAGTATTTTTTGAAGCTACCGATGAATGTGAAAAATCTTATAAGGATTTACACGGTAAATATTCAAATCAAAAATCTATTGTTCTTCCTAAGGTTTAATAAGCGCAATAAATTGCGCCACTACATGCGGATTTAATTAGATGTAGTGGAGCCATTTATGGCTCTTAAAGTTCTTACGAAATATCTCATTATCATGTCCTTTATACTTTTTCTTCCATTTCAAATATATGCCAAGGAGCAAAATAACAAATTCGGCATCCATCTTGCCACTCCTGATGACGGAGATCTTGAAAGAGCAGAGACGCTGGTAAACTCGAGTGGAGGAACTTGGGGATATATCACTCTTGTTATTCAAGAAAATGATCGTGATCTCAATAAATGGCAAGGAGTATTTGATAAACTTCGAGAAAAGAGACTCATCCCAATTATACGTCTGGCGACAAAACCGGACGGTTTAAATTGGCGCCGTCCAGATAAGTCAGATGCCCAAGCTTGGGTAGATTTTTTAAACAAACTCCATTGGGTGGTAGAAGATAGATATGTCGTCATTTTTAATGAACCAAATCACGCAAGTGAATGGGGAGGTAAAGTAGATTCTCAAGATTTTGCCGAAGTATCTGAAGCATTTGCCACAAAACTTAATGAAGTAAATAAAGATTATTTTATAATGCTCGCGGGTATGGATGCTTCAGCACCTTCCCAAGTGCCAGCTTATGAAGATGAGGCTGAGTTTCTACAGGAAGTTGTAGAAAAAATAGGAGTCACCGATTTTAATAGGCTATTTGATGGACTTTCTTCACATTCATATCCTAATCCCGGCTTTGTCGGTTCGCCACATGCTCAAGGACGGGGAACCATACGGGGTTATGCCTGGGAACTTTCATTATTAAATTCGCTAGGTATTAAAGATTTACCTGTCTTTATAACAGAGACCGGTTGGCATGGAGAAGCCCTATCTCGTGAACAAGTGGCACGGAATTTTCTTGCCGCATATTATGATGTCTGGCTTCCCGATGATAGAGTAATTGCAGTGACTCCATTTATTTTAAACTATCAAGCAGAGCCATTTTTAAAGTTCTCTTGGGTCAGGCCGAAAAACATTGGTGTTTATCCGGAATATGATTTTGTTCGCGGTATTACAAAAGTAAGAGGTACACCCAAGATAAAACAGTCAGGGAAATTCATCTTTGATTTACCAGCTGAGCTTGTCACAAAATCTTCATATCATTTTCAAATAGAACTTGAAAATACAGGTCAGGCGATATGGATGGCAGATGAAGATTATTCACTTAAAATGGATGGTATTCCTGAATCTCAATATCTTCTTTCGCCAATCGGACACATCAAGCCATTTGAGTCAAAACTTATTGACGTCTATATCAATACACGTGAAGTTTCCAAGATAAAATCACAGTTTTTACTTTATAGAGATGACGCCGTTGTTTTGAAAAGCGATCTTTGGAATTTTGAAATTGTCCCTTTGCCAAAAGCAAATCTGCATATTACTTTGCTACCAAAAGTGGTAACAAGCGGCAAAGATTTTGAGCTGCAGATTTTTGACAAACAAGAACAGATGGTCTTTAAAAAATCAAAAATTGAGATTAAAAATTCTAAAGGTGCGATCGATGAGGTGGAAAACATTGCTTTAGGACAGAAATATCGCGTAGTAATGATCAAAAAATATTATCTACCACGTCAGACATATGTGACATTTAAAAAGGGCACAAATGAAATAGTTTTTGAACCTATGTTGCCTGTGGATTTTAGTGGTGACGGGGCAGTGGGGTGGGAAGATATTCCGGCATTATTCTCAGATTTTAGAAAAATTGAATTACTTTTGTTAAAATAACAACATGAAATCGCCTCTCACTACAATCTATCTTGTTCGTCATGGTGAGACTGACTGGAATATCAAGAACCTTTTGCAAGGTCATACTGATACTTTGCTTAATAAAAATGGCGAGATGCAATCTAAAGAGCTTGCAAAAAAACTTGAGAAAATAAAGTTTGATGTGGTTTTTTCATCCGATTTGCTACGTGCCAAACGCACGGCTGAAATAATCATGCTTGATCGAAAACTAGCAATAGAAACGCGTAAGTCACTTCGTGAAAGGACTTTTGGTAAATATGAAGGTATGCCAAGACCCGAGTTTAAAAAACTGTTTACGACATGGGAACGGCTAAGTGAAAAAGAAAAACATCGATTTAAGCTATCTGAAGATATTGAAAGCGAGGAAGAAGCCGCCATTAGATTAATCACATTCTTGCGGGAAGTTGCGGTTGGATATTCTGGGAAAACGATTCTCATTGTAACTCACGGCGGATTGATGAAAACATTACTCATTCATCTTGGATATTCGACATATAGAAATGTTGTCCTCATGAAAAACAACGGATATATTAAATTGACGTCTGACGGTGTGGATTTTTTTATAAAAGAAGTCGTAGGGTTTGCAAGAGACAGACAGCATATAGGATGATTCTATAGTATCATACGACTATTATTTAAATCTAAATGCTAACAGCTAATCGCTAATAGCTAAGAGCTAAATTATGGCACGCGTAAAACTTACTGAACACAAAGCAAAATCGGTACTTAATGATTTTTTAGGATATTCTTACTCTGGAGTGACTATAAAATCGGGTGAGAAAATACCTGCATTATCTTCAAAAAAGACTTACGTTGTCAAAGTTGATCAAGGAGTAAAAAAGCGGTTTAAAAATGGATTGGTAGTTTTGAATATCGGTCGAGCTGAAATTAAAACAACTTTAGATAATCTTAAAGCAAAGGGTTTTGATTATTTTTTAATTGAAGAATTTGTCGCGCATAATGCTGACGA
>CAYNLS010000089.1:2298-4526 GCA_964398125.1 uncultured Gammaproteobacteria bacterium | reverse complement strand
TTTTCCTGATATCTTTTTCCAAAGATCTGAATTATTTGTTGTTTCATAAGCTCTGCTTCTGATGGCCAGTTGGTTCTCAACTCCTGCGAAAGGGGATTGACTCCATTGGGTTGTGCCCAGCCCGGAACTGTTTTTCCGCCGGAAAGAATGAGATCTTTAGTATGTCCTTCAACAAGTGCTGCACCCGCAGCTAAAGAAACTAATCGTCCATATCGGTGGAGCGCAAGGCGGGGATTATGCTGTAGTTTATCTCTGTAAGTATTTATTTGAAGTTCGTAGGCTTTTTTCAACTGCTCTTTTTCTTCGGGACTTAGGGAAGGGTCTTTTTGAGAGCTTTCAATTTTTGCTCGAATTCTTTCGATATTGACATTATCGGCTTTTGGAATTACCCTGAATTCTGGCTCTTTGGATTTAAGAGGATTTTGAGAAAACTCATTCCATTCTTTCTGTTGATCAGGTGTAAGTTCTTCAAACAAAAGCACTGGTTTTATCGGCCCTTGTCCAAAGACGACTGTGAGATCAAGTTTATGCGGCTCCATCTCTGATGATTCGGGTTTTGGGGCTAGAGAAGGAGCGAGATCTTGTGATTGGATTTTTGGTTGTGACGGTGTAAAACCTTCTCCTCCTTCAGGCATATAATAAAAGTATATCAGGTCGTACGAGGTTTATTTCTTTATGGAGCTACTGTACATATTGTAAAACTTGGCCGCGATTTTATCCCAGTTGAATTTTGTCGCTACGGTTTTGTAGGCATTTTCACCCATGCGTTTTCGAAGTTTTTCATCGGCAAGAAGTTTGTTTACTTTTGTGGCAATCACATTGGCATCTTTTGAACGAACCAAAAATCCATTTTCGCCATCTTTGACTATAGTTCTCACCCCACCGCGCATGGTCACAATCACTGGAGTTTTACGAACCATTGATTCAAGTATTACCAGTCCAAGCGGTTCTTTCCAAACAGATGGGGCAACATAAACATCTGCACGAAGATAAAAGTCATCAATTTTTCCAAACCTTTGAGAAAAGTATCCGAGGATGTGAACGTTTGTCAATTTTTCTCTCTTAACAAGCTTTTCTAAATAAGGTCTTTCCGGACCGTCGCCCAAAATCACGATTTCGGCGTTTATTTTTTTGGCTGCCATGATAAGATACTCAACTCCTTTGTGTTCGGTGAGGCGTCCGGTAAAAAGTACCATACGGCTTCTCATGAATTTGTACTTTTTGTCAATCCAGGAAACATCCTTATTGAAATCTACATTGTTGTCGATGCCTGCCGGAATGACTTTGGTTTTTTTACGAAACTGATCACCGATGACACTTAAATACCAATCTTTGGTGAAATCGCTATTGGCCGTAATAAAGGTAGCCTTTTGCGAGGCAGAACGAGTAAGAGAAATAAATCGATTGTCCTCTTTAAAATAATATAAATCACTTCCGTGAGTGGTGATGATAAACGGAATTTTATAGAAATTGGCAAGTGTGCGACCGATAGTCGGCAGAAAAGCAGTATGAAAAACATGCAAAACATCAGGTTTAAATTTTTCTATTGCTTTTGCCGTCTGTAAAAGATAATAGTTTACCGTTTCAATCATCTCAATCTGGGTAAAAGTAGAGTATTTTTTTTCTCCGGGCAATTCGGGATTGCCTACAAAAACGCCTTTGTGTGGAGGTTCAAGTGCGAAGGTTTTTGCAAACTCAAGCTTGCGTCTGTCTGGCGCGACAATGCCTGCCACATAACTTTCGGGATATTTATACGATAACTGACGCGTCAGCCTGCGAAGCCAGGCTCCTGAGCCATTGCCCCAGAGAGGAAACATGTATAAATACAGTACACGCATGAAATGTATTTTACCACATTATCTATTTTAAGGCTTCAATATATTGTAAAAGTTATTTAAGAATTTCGTGTAACGTATAACGTGTAACGCGAAACGTCACATGCTTTTAGCTAGATTAAAAATCATTCGTTCTTGAATTTGAGGAAATATTTTTTCTAGACCTGTTTTTTCTTCAGACGTAAAATTTTGTAAGACGTAAGTTTCGCCACTGATTTTTTTATCGTCACGATTATCGACTCCGATCCGTACCCTCCAAAAATCTGTCGTGCGGAGTCTTTGTTCTATTGAACTTAAACCTTTGTGCACTTTTGGACCTACTCCAAGCTGAATTTTAAAATTGGAAAGCACAAGATCAAGATCATCGTGGACAACGAATAAGTTAGCAGTTAG
>CAYNLS010000089.1:239-2198 GCA_964398125.1 uncultured Gammaproteobacteria bacterium | reverse complement strand
GTTCATGAAAGTTTGGGGTTTAGCTAAAGTAGTCGTCAGACGTCGGTCATCGGACATCGGAAAAGTTACTTGTGAAATTTCTGATTGTGAATATTTATCATACTTCCACGGTTTTATGGTTTCAGAATTTTTATAGAGATAATCCACAAACATAAAGCCGACATTGTGACGGTTGTTTTGATATTTTTCTCCAGGGTTTCCAAGTCCGACGATAACAAACATATTGAAACAATTATAATCAATAGGGTAGTATGTAGATATGGCAAAATATGTACCCGATGTAATGTCGAGGCGTTGGGTGATCATAAGCACAATTCGCACCAACCGTCCGGATGAAAATAATCGTGCCCCGAAAGAGAATTCTAAAAAAGTCTGTCCCTTTTGTGAAGGGCATGAGAATTTGACCCCGGGAGAGGTATTTCGTATTGGTGAGGGAGCGTCCGACCAACCGGGATGGAAAGTAAGAGTTTTCCCAAATAAATTTCCCATCACTGATTTTCACGAAGTCATAGTCCACACTCCTCATGAGGAACATGATCTTCATCAGCTTTCAACTGAACAAATTGGACTCATATTTCAGGCATATCGCCAAAGGTATAATTATTATCGGGATAAAGGACAGGTCATCATTTTTTGTAATCGGGGAGAGCACGCCGGAGCTTCAATAAACCATCCACATTCGCAACTTGTCGTCATACCTTTTCAAATAAATCTTGATACTTTGAGAAAAGAACCTGTCAACAACATTGTTGAAGAAAATGATAATTTCCAAATTTACTGCCCTGATTTTTCGCAATGGCCCTATGAGGTCTGGATTGCGCCCAAAGATGAAACCACTGTTTTTGGTGATATAAAAGATGAGGAGATAAAAGATTTGTCGGAAATTTTTCAGACCGTGATGAAACGCCTGCGACAACTTCATGACACAAAAAGTATTACAAATGAGGATTTCAGCTATAATTTTTATATTCATCCCAAAGACAATTGGTACTTGCGCATCATCCCGCGTTTCATACACCGCGCGGGCTTTGAACTTGGCACGGGACTTTCAGTAAATATTACAGATCCTGAAGACGCCGCCAAGGAACTTCGTAGTAAAAGCGAGGAGGTACAAAGGGTTATGAAGAAATTAGACAAAAAAAAAAAAAGGAAGATATAGGTTTAGGATGGATTATAAACATCAGTTGAAGCAGGAAGTTCGGTCACAGGTACGCCTCCCTGAACTCCGCCAACTGCAAAGGGAAGAAAAGTTATTCTACCTTGTGGTAACTCATCAAAAATACTGTCATGCGGTCTTGCGGATAATGCACCTTTATTAGGTAATGGAAATGCTGTCCTGATTTCATCTCTGGTTTTACCTTTCATATTAAAAGGATCAAGTATCCAACCACCTCCACTTCCTTCAGTTCCTGATTTTAAAGCCGCATAGAAACGCATCAATTCCTCTGGATCTTCAGTGGCTCCGGATGAAAGCATATGTTGTACTTGTCCGGCTGTCATAGGCAATATTAACGGTACCATCATGGAATGAAAATTGCTTCCATCATAAGTACTTTCTTCCGCTACCAGTGCAAGAGTTTTGAAGGGACTGTCTGTAGGAATTGGTCTAGAATATTTTTTTGCCCGTTGTGACCATTGAGCTAAAAAAGCCTTTTGTGCGTTTCTAAAATTTCTTTCTGCCCGATCTGGATCGATAGGTGACATGCCTTTAACATCTTTTGCAAAGGCAGCGTCATAAAAATGAAGTGGTCCTTTTTTTTTCATCGAAGCTGCTCGTTCTGCTGCCGCCTGCCAGATGTCACGTCTTGCCTCGGTGAGTTGGAGTTCGTCGAAAACTCCCTGTTCAACGTCTGAATATTTTTTTAATTCTGCGTCCGTGACTCTCAATATCGAAGGTCGCGGGGGTAAGTCAAGTTTGGGATTTTCAGGATGACCATTGGTACGTTCTTCAAGACGAGC
>CAYNLS010000089.1:0-229 GCA_964398125.1 uncultured Gammaproteobacteria bacterium | reverse complement strand
TCGATTTCTTTTCCATTTAATGGGATAGGTTCGCCTTCTGACATAGTAGGAAAAAAATATATTTATTGACCTCCACCAACTGCCTTCATGATCAAGAGGGCGATTATAGCAAGTAAACCTAACCCTCCCATGCTCCCATATTTTAATAATTCATCATACTTTTCTTTTTCTTTTTTACTTAATTTGTATTTATCTATCAAAGTATGTAGCTCCTGTACATTTGCGCCTT
>CAYNLS010000088.1:0-4548 GCA_964398125.1 uncultured Gammaproteobacteria bacterium | reverse complement strand
TTGAATACAATCAAGGAAAAGCTATCGTTCTTGGTGCCGCCTCCACCGGTGTCGGCGGCACTGGTGTAAGTTTTTCTGCTGGACGTGAATATTGTGTGCCTGGAGATTCGTCCACTTGTTCAGCTCCGGTAGGCGAGTGGAAGATGGATACGGGTTCGGGTACGAGTGCGTATGACACAAGTGGAAATAATAATATCGGTACGCTTACAAATGGTCCTGTTTGGACTCGTGGAAAATATAGTAATGGTGTTAGTTTTGACGGTACTGACGATTATATTTCAGTTGCTGATTCTTCATCACTTAGTCCAACATCTGCCATAACACTTTCAACATGGGTATTATTAGATACTATTACGAGTACAGCAGATGTCATTTCCAAGTATTTAGGAGCGGATACAAGAAGAGGATATCTTATAAGACTTTCTTCCGGTGAAGTGCAATTTCTACTATCTTCTGATGGCACGAACGCTACAGTTTGGGATACTGATTACGCATTATCAACAAAGCAATGGTATCATCTTGCCCTGACAGCTGACGGCAGTAATATGAGATTATATGTAAACGGAATATTAAGCGGATCAAATCCTCATGCAGCCGGTATAGTCGATAACTCTGAAAAACTCTTTATAGGTGCCTCTGAACTCACAACAGGCGGTGTAAATACTAGCGCAGTCGTTGATGGAATTATAGATCAGGTGCGTATCTACGACTACGCCCGCACTCCCGCACAAGTAGCTTGGGAATACAATCAAGGTAAACCAATTGCACATTATCGATTTGATGAATGTCAAGGTACAACGGCATACAACGCTGCAGTGACCGGTGATAGAAAGGCAGCTGGAAATAACGGCACGATTTATCCGGTGTCATCCGGTAACACGGCAGTTGGAACTTGCGGCTCGGGTACGAGTACGCATATGTGGTATAACGGTGCAATCGGAAGAAGAGGAGCAAGCCTTGATTTTGATGGAAGCGATGATTATGTCAGTATACCTCATCAGAGCTATCTTAATTCGAGCACCATTTTTTCCGTATCTATGTGGATTAAAACCAGTGATACTGAAGGAGCTCTCATCTCTAAGCACGACGAAAATGCTACCAACGGATTAAATATAACAATTTCCTCAGGTAAATTTCAGTTTGATCCCGTTGCAACAGGAACTCATCAGAATCTTCTGAGCACGACGTCAATTAATGACGGCAACTGGCATCATGTGGTTGGTACGCTTAACGGTACGGATGAACGGGTCTACGTTGACGGTAGGCTCGATAATTCTCGTACATATAGCGGTACAATTGCTACTAATTCGCTTATTGTAAATTTCGGAAGACAGTTGTCAAGTGGTTCACCGACCAATTATTACGATGGATTGTTAGATGATGTTCAGTTTTTTAGCTATGCACTAACTCCACAACAGGTAAAAACACTGATGAACGACGGCGCAGTGAGATTTGAATGATTTATAACTATGCCAGAAACCCCTCAGCAAGCACCATCATCGGCTCAAAATATTCAACCCAAATCAGTCAATTATGCCGATAAATTAAGAGGCTGGATTGACGAGCAAAAAAATCAGCCTGTTTCGCTTGCTCCGTATACTCTTATCGAGAAAAAGCCCGTTCAAACCACTGTCGAAAAAGTTGCACTTGATCCTGTTAATCAGTTCAGTTTTTCAGCATCTACCTTAGCTCAAGATAAATTTTGGGAGGGGGCGACTCCGGAGGAAAGCGAATATCATGTCGAAGAATTTATGAACTATGAGAGAGATATGATGCATGCAGTCCAGCACGGCAGAACTAACGAAGCGTTAACGTCACTTGTGAAGCTCGTGGGTGTTGCCGATCGTGATCTTCGTATCGCCGATATCACTAAACGTATGGTTCAAACCGTGATGACTTCCTTTGACGAACGTATTCAAGCGGGCGCGACTTGGAACAATCTTGATTTTGAACTTCCGACATTTTCCAAATTACTTAAAGCAGGACAAGTTGGCGTTCCAATTTTAAGCCTACAAAATACGGTTGCTGATTGGTTTACGAAACACAAGGATTTTTTTGTTACTGCATTGAGGGAAAAACGTGACAAGCTTGATGAGTCAACGAGTCTTATTTACACAATACAGAATGTTATGGATATGGGTCAAAGTACTCTTTGGGCTCATGATCTTTTGGTTGACGAAATTATTGATTTTGATGACGCAGATCCAAGAAGAAAAACCAGACGTGATTTTGAACTGGCGTTGCAACTTTTTCAAAATCAAGGATATGCAAATCTTGAATCGCAAACATATCTGGTGTTGGAAAGATTATTGGGAAAATACGGCCACGAAATCAAAGATTTATTTGCCGCCTGGAATCGGACATGTTATAACCTAAGTCCAGAAAAAATAACCCCAGTATATTTACAAAATTTAAGAAACATGGGTTTTTTAGAAGAAGCCACCCCCGGAAGCACGAAATCGCTTAGAAACGATGCCGGTATAGTAAATTACGGGCGCTATCCAACAGAAATTTTGCTTGTCCAATATGAAAATATGAAACCAGTTAATGCAAAAGTTACAAATAAGGAAAAATTAAATAAAGATTACGGAGCAGTAGTCATGCCTCTTGATGATCATAATGGCGCTTATTATGGTTCCAATAATATGCTTGGAGATTTGTTTACCCACGGTAGACGTGCAGGAGTAGGGATGCGAGTTTTGGAAGTTGCTAATATCGATGATCTGGATAAAAAATTGGAAGAATACGAAGAATCATATGGTAAGGCTTCATATGCCGTCATTGGCGCTCATGGAGAAACTGATAAAGTTGCTTTTGGAAACGATCCAAGTAACGGTCATCTGACGATCCAAGACCTAGAGTCCAAGTTTGGAGAAAGATTGAAAAGATTTCTACGCAAAGGCGCCCCGGTAGCGCTTCTTAGCTGCGAAGGTGGTAAAAAGGTTGGCCCAAAGATCAGCCTCATCACGGGCGGTAAAGTGATCGCTCATCCCGAAATAGCTTATACTGACGTTCCGGTTGGACTATCAAAAAATACTCAAGAAGAAGTAATATTATCACTGGAAGCTCCCACAAAAGGTTACAGAGAATATCAAGATGGAGTAGTGGATTTGCTCGATCATCATGGCGCTTTTGAACAATTTATAGGATGAAGAGATGTATTAAATATGTAATGTTATATAATGGTATAACAAAAAATCATTATAATAAGTGAGTGCTAACTCATTTTCTTGTCAATCTTCGAGCTCATCCTATTGAGACATTTTTATTAATCATAGCCTCCGTCATCACCCTAATTTCAGCAGTGATGTTTTATTCTTCCTATAAACAATCTCAAAATGAAGTCCTTGCGACAACTGATCAAATTAGTGAAATACCTGTGACGGCGGAGAAGATGATTTATATTGAGATCTCCGGCGCTATAAAAAAACCAGACGTTTATCGGGTACCGTCAGGTACCCGACTTTATGAACTCATAGATAAAGCAGGAGGACTTTCAAGTGAGGCAGATAGTGGATATATCGCCAGAAATTACAACATGTCAAAATTGGTGGCTGACCAAGAAAAAATATACATGCCGACGAAAGATGATATTGCAAATGGAATATTTATCGAACCTAAAGAGCGTGTTCTTGCTTATTCTGAAGAAGAACCATCAGACGAGCAAATAAATGATCAGCAATCAACAGGCAACGATCAGGATTTAACCATATCTTTAAACATCTCTACCCAAGAAGAGCTGGAAACATTACCTGGCGTCGGTCCTGTAACGGCAAACAAAATTATAAACGGTAGACCTTATAGTACTGTCGACGAGCTACTTTCAAGAAAGATAGTAAACAGTAGCACCTTTGAGAAAATTAGAGAATTTATTAAATTATAGGTCTTATACAACTTATAAGACCTATAAGACTTATTATTCGAGAAAAATGTCACACAAAGGGCTTATTCCTCCCCACGGTGGGTACAAGAAGCTTGAGTCTTATAAAAATACAAGCATCATCTATGATGGTACAGCAGTTTTTTGCAAAAAATATAAATCGTATTTGACTTATAAGCTCATCGAACAAATGACTGGTGCAGCACGATCTGGCAAACAAAATATAGCTGAAGGAACTGTTATATCTGGTACAAGTAAAAAAACAGAAATGAAACTTATCGGAGTTGCAAAAGCAACAACTATTTCAAGAATGATGCGCTCAACAGATATAACAGGGAGATTGGCCGGAGAATCGTCAGATGCAGCTATCTTAATATATCCTGCTATGCAAGCAGCCGACATTTTCCAGATGGGAATAAATATCGCTCATGCCGGAACAGATCAGAGAAATGTCCATGTTGTAGCAAGAGACTCGGCAAAAAATATGAATCAGCCAAAACCCGTTGCTATCCATCACTATTTAATCCAGGGACTGCTTAAACCTGATATTTGGCCTCTGCCGAAGGAAAATCGGGATGCTGCAGTGACTGCAATGAAAATGAGTAAATCAAAACCTGACAGCGCTGTTTTTATTACAGATACACCTGATGAGATAAAAAGAAAAGTAA
>CAYNLS010000087.1:0-4574 GCA_964398125.1 uncultured Gammaproteobacteria bacterium | reverse complement strand
CTATCTCCCACAAGTAGCCGTCAGGGTCTTGAAAGTATCCGGCATAGCCTCCCCAAAAAGTTTTTTGCGCAGGTTTGATTATTTTCGCCCGGGATGTTTGAAGGGACGTATTATCTTTACAGTATCCATAAAATTAGTCTAAATTAAGTCTAATGATTGGTCTAATTATTAGTCTAATGTTAATAGTACCACACCCATAACTACAATACAAATTAGTTTTCTCATCCTGCTTATTGAGCCTATGAGGATAGTATACAGTATGACTGTTGTTTTCTGGAATTTTTAATATGAAAGAGAGGAAATGTGAAATATGCTTCATCAATAATTCAACTGTATCGCTTCCTGATATAATTCAAGTGAAATTTACTAATCCTAGTATGCAAATTACTTACTTTCCCTACTTACCACTTAGAGACAATGAGTACATCAATTTTGGAGACGGACTAATTATTTGGAATTTTTATTCGCTTGTAGAAAAGTATATTCCTGATCAGACCATACAGGGTCTTATCAAGAAACTAATGGACTCGAATGTTCAGGGAGAATTGCAGGAGAAAATAAAAGGTATAGCAGTCGTTTCGATAGGAAAGACAAATTTCAGATCATTTAGCGATGCCGAGGAACTCCGAATACAAGAAGCAAAACTTGTCTTATTTCTTAGCAAGATAGCTAAAACAAATACGACCATATTGGGATCAGGCGCTGATGGTTGGTCGCTTTCTACTTCTGAAAACTTTGAGCCAGTTTATCAGAACTTTCAAGTTAGGAATGATCATATTGCGGAAGGAGCAGGTTATATTATCAATGTAGGTATAGGCGGATATAAAATCAACGAAAAAAAGTTCCACAAACCCAACCATGTTGTTATTTCACCATATGGTTTGTCATTAGATAAGGAGTTGTTGAGTCAACTACTGCACCTTCACAATAAAAATGGCAAAAGATTATACAGGAGAATCTTGCGGGCTACAGAATTGCTGTTCCAAGCTTATTATAATAATACTAATGTGAGTAGAAACGCTCGAATATTACTTATAGCAGCAGCATTTGAAATGCTACTTGATTTAGAAGAGCCAGCAAGGAAGTATTTCAAAGATTTCGTTGAAAAATATTGTGATATTCCTGGAGAAACTAAACACCGACACTATTACTATGTGTACAATAAAGCAAAGAAAGCAAAGCGAGACAAAGATAGAAGTGTCAAAGTATTATGGGCAGACTCATTTTTCCAGTTAAGAAACCAAATTATTCATGGTGATGTAGTACCAGAAAACATGTATCAATTTCAGAATGGAGATCGTCATCTCGACATATCAGTTTTATTTTTTACTCAGTTAGTAAAATCCTTGATCAATGAAAGAATCGCTACTCCAAAACCATTCGCAGATCAGATTGAATGGAAACAGCGAAAAGATGGTAAAACAGGATGTCATTACGAAGATAGAGCAGTAAGCGTGACGCTTGCCAGAATTCTCAGAGAAGTGCAAAGAAAAACAAAATCTAAATGAGCAGTTTAAGCTTCTGAATTAATATAACCTTCGAATCTTTTCGAGATTCCTGTATTAGATCATCCTCAAAACCACTTTTACTAAAGAGCACAAAATACTCTTCGCGTTTGCCTTCATGCCAATTAACCATTTGAGCTTTCATCCTCAGTTTATTAAGCACAGTTTTGGATACTTTTTCACTTGAATATTTTGCCTCCATGAATGCAATTTTCTTTTCTTTACTGTTTATTCCAATACCGTCAATTTCTACAGTACTATCCCAATAACGACCAACCTTGTCGAATGTAAACAATTGTTTCTGCAATTCCCAAAGGTGACTTCTGGCTATATCTTCATATGCAATAGCTTCGAGAATATGAGATGATTCTTTAAACTTTTTTTTAGCTTCTGATAAATTGCCAATTTCAAGATCACTACTAAAGGCGTAAATATACTGAAACCAGAATCGCACAAAGTTTTCTCTCAGTACATAAATGCCCTTTTTTGATTTATAGGGCTTATCTTCTGTTATCGGCACTTCACGTTTGACCAGTTGCAGACGTTCAAGTGTTTTAAGATATTTATTAACCAGTGGAACTTCAAGTCCGCTGTCATTTGCAATATTACTAACTTTTGTATTTCCCCATGCAATTGCTTTAAGAATTGCAAAATAAAGATTAGGGGTTCGCAGTTCCTGTTTGAGCATAAACGTCACCTCATTATGAAAGAGTCCATTTCTATTAAAACAGAGCTCTTCAACAGCTTCTTTTACGGAGTTATACTTAGAAAACGCCTGTAAGTAGGCAGGCATACCGCCCGTGATGGAAAAGAGGCTTAAGAATTCAGTAAATGGTTTCTTTGGAAAAAAGAGCATGCTGTCTTTTACACTTAATGGTTCGATCAGCATTCTTCCGGTAACCCGGCCATAGAGAGGGGCTTTGTAGGAGAGTATTTCAGACTCCATCATGGCAATGCTTGATCCACATAAGATCATATATGCTTTGCTGTCTTTTAGATATTCATCCCATCCTTTTTGGAATAAACTGGTAGTGTCAGACTGTGCCTCTGCAAGGTACGGATACTCATCCAGCGCAACGATAAACTTTTTATTCTTTGATTTCTTTTTCAAATACTCAAATGCTTCAAGCCAGCTTTCAAATCCACGAGAAGTAAGAATCATATCGTCAAAATAGTTTCCTACTACACGGCCAAACTCAAGAAGCTGTTCTTTATGAGTACGTTTATCGGCAAGATAATAGATACCCGAATGTTTTTTCATGAACTGCTTAATAAGTTCAGTTTTTCCGACACGACGTTTCCCATAGACGATAATAAGCTGTGCTTCTTTTTCTCTCCAGAGCTTATTAAGTTGAGCTAATTCTTTTTGTCTGTTTACAAATTTCATAAGATATACTGATAAGTATTATACTCGTAAGTATAATAAATGGCAAGTTTTTCTTCAGTCGGTCCTTAAGCTATCTGTATAGTAATTCTTATCAATGCTTTATTTGCCTTCTTTTTTGAAGAATTATTTCGACAACAACATACAATCCAGCTAATCCAGCCATAAGATAATAGCTTGGAAACAACCCTTTAAGATCAGCTACTTTACCAAATAAAAAAGCCATTGGTACATAGGCTAAATTACTCGAAAATGATATGAAAGATGTAGATGTAGCTCTGTCTATACTCTCAACTTTAGATTGCCAGTCTGCAGAAGATATTATTTCACCTATCGCCTTAACTGTTCTCAATAGCATATATCCAATAATAACTGCGAAAACTGAGGCTGTACCAATAAAACCTATCAGAATCACCATACAAATTGAAACGGCTATGTAAACTTTTTTCGTAGGCATATTCTCAATTTTATGTGAAATGAATCCACCAAGTGCAAAGAATATGCTTTCAGCTAATGCTAAAACTCCTATATAGATAAAGTCTACGTCTAATTCATAGAGTGCCACTGTAAAGTATTCTGTAATAACTTTGTAGGAAAGCATCGAGGTTACTGTAAAAAGCAGTATTTCTTGTAAATGTAAGCTTGCTTTTACTTTTTTTACTCCTGACTTAAATATATCTATATAATTTAGCTCCGGGGATTCAGAGAATCTGCTTCTTGACTCTTCAAGAAATAGTGTTGGTAAAATTCCGAGAGCCGCAATTATAACCGCTCCCAATAAATTGTAGTTAATAGAGATTTGAGTGACAAAACCGGCAATTAAAACCCCTGTTCCCAATCCTACTTCTCTTGAGACAGAGCTTAACGCTAAGACTTTATTAAAAAGATTCTCTTTTTTGTTATCTTTTAAAAAGTCATACAATAAAGCTTCCTCTGCCCCAGACATAAAAGATTCATTGATCGACCAAAATAACATTCCAGCAATAAATCCCCAAAAGTTGTGGAAAATGATAAAGATGAGTAGTCCGAATAAATAAGATATTCGACTTATTATTATAGTTAACTTTCTCCCGTATCTATCGGCAAAAGCGCCGCTTGGAAGTTCAAGTAATATAATCCCAACGGACCAAAAACCTAGTACTATTGAAAGTTGAGTAAAATTGATTCCGCTTTCAAGGAAATAAATATTTTGAATTAACCAGAAGAAATTAAAATACCATAAAAAACGAGACAAAGAAAAAAGTACCGTAAATTTTCTGATATTAGGAGGTAGTTGATTGAATAGTTTTATATATTTGTTCATATATCATGAAGAAATATACCTAAAAATTATCTTGATGATAATATAGCATTATTTAAATTTAGTATTTACTCTTTTCCCTCAACCTTCTCCAAGACCCCTCTATTCAATCCATTCTCCCTAATCTCCTCCCACGTTGAAAGATAGAAGGCAGGCTCGGAATCATCACTGAGCCTTTTTCGTATGTTTCGTAGCAAGTAGTTCTTGGATTTGGTATCAGAAGCTATGAGAATAATATTAGGAAATAGACTATTTGTTTTTTCCTGCCACGTGTTTTCTTCGTAATAGGAGAAGTACCGCTTGATACGACTATAGAGTGCTATTTTTTCTGTCTGACCATCAAAGATATCCAGAAAGTAGCGTTTGATATTCCCATCTTTTTCCT
>CAYNLS010000086.1:4478-4771 GCA_964398125.1 uncultured Gammaproteobacteria bacterium | reverse complement strand
CCAATAATCGTAATAATTTGGCTCCTGATACTCAAGACACTTTGGTGTTTGCGGTATTGATCGTCTTGTCAATTCATCATAAGCTTGCGGTTCATAATAACTGCATCTTTTTTCCCGAATGAGTTGAAAAGCGATCAAATCCTGGGCTTGTCCGCTTGGAACCTGTAAAGACATCACTGATTTTGGACTGTCGTCCAGATTTGAAAACGCGGCTCTTAGTGTCACGATTGAATCCATATTACCGCGAAATGTCACAGTATAGCTATGATCTTGACCGAAGGCCGGTATCAGGT
>CAYNLS010000086.1:0-4468 GCA_964398125.1 uncultured Gammaproteobacteria bacterium | reverse complement strand
GGTTTGAGTCATCTGATGAGACAACCCCAACTTTTTCCAAGGTTCCAGCTCCAGATGCCGGAAGAGTCTGTGCGTTCACCGTGAATGGCAATACAAACAATATTGTGTAAGTTATGATCGATACGACTTTCTTCATAGAAGAAAGTATGGCTTGTTTTTTCGATTTTTGCAAGGGATTGAAAACAACTTTACTTTTCCTACTTCTCTTGCTAAAATACTTTTACCTGTGAAGTACCTGGTCGCTTTCGCATAAAGCTCCAGCGAACCAAAGGGAGGCTGAAAGCCGAAATATCCAAAGTCTACTTGACTTTTATATCTCTACTTTCACTTCTCTATTCTTCACAACAGAACTTAAAAAAAATTGTATTCGAGCTTTTTGTAAAAATCCTTATGGCTAAGAAAGTCAAAACACAGATCAAACTCAATTTACCCGCAGGCGAAGCCACACCGGCACCACCTGTCGGACCGGCACTGGGTCAGCACGGTATCCCGATCATGGAGTTTATCAAGGAATACAATGCCCGCACCGCAGATAAGAAAGGCAATATCATCCCGGCCGTCATCACAGTTTATGAAGATCGCAGTTTTGATTTCATCACAAAACTTCCGCCCGTATCAGATATGATCAAGAAAAAAATAAAATTGGAAAAAGGATCAGGAGTTCCAAATAAAGAAAAAGTCGGCAAGTTAACTAAAGCTCAGATTGAGGAAATTGCCAAAGAAAAAATGAAAGATTTGAATGCCGACACGATCGAAGCCGCAATGAATATTGTCCGTGGCACGGCAAGAAGTATGGGAGTAGAGACAGAGTAAATTTTTATAAGTCGTATAAGACTTATAAGTCTTAATAACAATTATGGGAAAAATAAGAACTAGATTTATCGGTGACGAGAACTTAGAAGAAAAACAAAAAAAAGAGCAGAAAATTCGTGCTCAAGAAAAGAAAATTGAAAAGAAATCCGCCGCCGCCAAAGCTAAGGAGGTCAAAGAAAAAGATAAAGTTGAAAAAGAAAAAGTAAAGGGAAAAAATGTTGAAACGAAGACTGAGTCAAAAGAAAACGAAAAAGTTACTGAAAAGAAAGATAAAAAGGAAAAGAAAAAGTCTCTAGTAAAACAAAAAGCTCGTGGCAAAAATTATCAGGATGCTAAAAAATATACCGATCCAAAAAAACAATACGAAGTCGCCGAGGCAGTTGAACTTTTGAAAAAAATTTCTTTTGCAAAATTTGACGAATCTATAGAACTTCATCTGAATGTTCTAAATGAAAACATGAAAGGCGAGGTCTCACTTCCCCACCCAACTGGTAAATCTATAAGAATCGCAATTGTTGATGACAAGGTACTTGAGCAGATAGAAAAAGGCGCGCTTGATTTTGATATGCTTATCGCCCATCCTTCGTATATGCCTAAAATTGCCCGTTTTGCACGCATTCTTGGTCCACGTGGACTCATGCCCAATCCTAAAAACGGAACATTGACTCCAAAACCTGAAGAAACGGCTAAAAAATTCCAGGCTGGTGCACTTAGATGGAAAACAGAACCAAAGGCACCGCTGATCCATCAGATGATTGGTAAAAAATCTCACGAACCCAAAGCTCTTGTTGAAAATGTAGACGCTTTTATAAACTCTGTTGGAATCAAAAATATATTATCTGCTTATATCAAGTCCACGATGTCGCCTGGACTTAGACTGAATCTTGAGAAAATAGTACAATAAGTGAATGAGGTCAATATTTGCAGTCATTCTTTTTTTCACTTTTATCCCTTTTGTTTATGCCCAAGAAGAGGAGATGTCTTCTCCCCTTTATAAACTTCAGATAAAAGAACTTGATTCTTCTGCCGAAGCTGCGCTTAAAAATAAAGAGAATAGCTTACCTCTCAAAGATCGCATGCAGTTTTCAACCCACGGATTTGTGATTTTGGCACATGAACCCGAGAGACCTTTTTCATTTCAAATATCGGATACGGTAATTTCTTTTGATGATCTTGGTACGAATAAAAATTCACAAAGCGCAACTACTCTTAAGGTTGACACAAAAGGCGCCGGCGGCTATCAAATAACCGCTCTTGGCTCGCCCCTTACAAGCTCAAATGGAGAAGTTATTAAGCCGATCGGGACAGATGATGAACAATATGGTTGGGGTTATCAGGTGCTTGGCCAAGATACAACTGGTTTTACCGATAAAACATATTTCAGACCTGTGGATCTTGAAAACTGGATGCTTTTGTCTGAAAAGATCACAGCTCTTGGAGATCGGAGTACAAAGCTTAATTTTAAAATTAATGTTTCAAAAAATATTAGCGAAATACAATATGTTTCACAAATAAAAATCCTTGCGATCCCGAAATGAAAAAAATTTTCACTCAACTAATTATTGTCGGCATATTTTTATCTTTTGCACATGATATACACGCAAAAGAATTGAACCTGTCAGTAGTGCCATCGGTCTATGAAGTCGTCGCCAAAAAAAATAAAGAGATTACTCTCCCCTATACTTTTGTAAATTTTGGCGATCCTGATATTTTTAGTCTAAAAATATATAAACTCATTCCAAATAATTCAAATAACGCCAATACTTTGGTGCCTTATCTACAATCTGAAACCGGAATAACTTTTAGAATTGATGGGGAAAAATACTCTCTTGATACTCCGTTTTTTTTGAAATCAAATGAAGAGCTTAGTGTCGATCTTTTAATAAAAATTCCAGATCAAATCAGTGAGAAAGACTACTATTTTACTTTTGTGCTTGAAGGTGCTGACTCAGGTCAAATAGCGGAGGAAACTGCAATTTATCTGCAAGGCGGTGTAGGCTCAAATATTTATCTCACAGTAAGTGAAGATGGTTCTAAGTCTGTAGAAGGGAAAATAAGTTTGTTTGAGATTCCTTCAAAATATGCTTTTTCATGGGGAGGCGATCGTTTTTCTGTTCTGAATTGGGGTGAACCGATACCGATCATGCTTCGAGTCGCAAATACTGGTGAAAACTTAGTCAAAGCAACGGGCACGATCACAATGTCAAATATTTTTTCACGACTATTCAAAGCAAAAAATCCGTCCGTTGCTATACCTAAGACTTTTATCCCGACACAAACGGAAACCTCATTACAAACAAGGGGGAATGAAAACACAACCACTTTTTCGAACTCTATTTCTGGGTTTGGAGTTTACACGACAACGGCAACTATATATTTAAATGAAAACTCAAGAGTCTTGTATGACAATGCTTACCTGATCATTCTTCCAATTTCGGCAATAATTAGGATCGTAATTTTATTGATAATCATTACTGTTGTTATAACCGTGTTAAAACGACGGAAAAAACTCTCACAGGAACTTTAATTTAAATTTATTGAGCCGTAGGGAATTTCGGCAAACAACTCAACTACAAAAATTATTATTGACAGGAGTCCATAACTCAGCCACGAAATCACAAATCCTAGTTGCCACCACACGAGCCCGATTGCGACTGTGATCAAGCCGAAAATCATGATTGGCGCAATCATCCAGGCGACCATAATATTGGAAATCGGCGCTATAAATGAGATCTGTCTAAAGTAAAAAAATATTAATGGCGCCGTAAATATCTGTGCGGCAAGTGAGATGCGCAGTTCTTCAAGAAAATAATTAGCTATAAGTCCTATACGACTTATAGATCTTATGGCTTTTTCTTCAATTTTCCCAAACAATATGATTCCGAGCGTGGCTCCAAAAGAAAGCTGAAAGGAGATACTACTTAACCAATCGGGAAATATGATTATTAAAATCATGCTCGTAAGAAATAATGTATATAAAGCTAAAGTTTTTCTACCAAAAAGTAGTCCAAAGAGCGAAAGTATGCCCATGGTCGCCGCGCGCACTATCGGCGGCTCTAAACCTACAAAAAAAATAAAGATTACAATCATGACAATTGTTATCAACATCGCATATTTTCTACCGATCAGTGGAACAAACGTATTTAAAATAACCGCAGATAAAAGAGTGATATTCATACCAGAAAGCACAACTATGTGAATCAGGCCTACCTTTTTCAGGCTTTCATAAAAATAACTTGTCACATAGGTGAGTTTTACACCAAATAAAATTCCATTAAGGAGTGAAGCATGAGGCTCAGGAAGATAGCTGTTGATTAAAGAAGTAAAATTATTCATAAGTCTTATAAGTCGTATAGCTTTATTTTTTTCTAAACTTATACATTTTTTCTGTAAAACCTCCCTCTTCAAGAAATTTGTTTTCTAAAGTGGTCAGTTGTCTATCAATGAGATAAGTTGTCTGGTTTATAAGACAAAGCAATGTATTTGCAGCTATTTCAGGATTTGAATTTTCAATATAATTCTTATAAGTCGTATACGACTTATTAGGCACGTAAACCAAAGATCTAATCTTTCGAGAACGAGTATCGTCTTTATCCCATAAAGCGTATCCATTTTGACGCAGAAAGTCCTCATAATCTTCAAGAAGTTCTTTTAA
>CAYNLS010000085.1:0-4805 GCA_964398125.1 uncultured Gammaproteobacteria bacterium | reverse complement strand
TTGAAAGCATTGACAGGAATAACCACGCTTGAGGAAATCATGCGTGTAACTGAGGAATAATGACAAAACTAAAATTTCAATGTAGTATATATTTATGGACCTTATTGAACTGCTCAAATTAACAACTGAAAAGAAAGCTTCAGATCTGCACATAATCACCGGCTATCATCCAACTATCCGTGTCAATGACAAACTTATCCAGCTTAAAACCCATGATCCGATAACAAAAGAAACCGGAAAAACTATTTTATATAAAATTTTAAACGACGCACAAAAAGAAGAGTTTGAAACAAATAAAGAAATAGATTTCAGCTATGAAATTGATAAATTTCGTTTTCGTGTAAATTATTACCACAGCCGGGGTACTTTTGCAGCGGCCTTTCGCGTAATTGCAGGTCAGATTCCGACAATTGAGCAATTGAATTTACCTGCTTCACTTCATCAGTTTGCCAAGATGAATGAAGGGCTGGTACTTCTTACGGGTCCGACAGGTGAAGGAAAATCGACTACCATTGCGTCAATTTTAAATGAGATAAATCTGACTTTCGAAAGACACATCGTGACAATAGAAGATCCCGTTGAATACATTTATCAAAATGCAAAATCTATCATTTCTCAGCGAGAGCTGCATGGTGATACTCATTCTTGGGTCAAAGCGTTAAGATCTGTACTTCGAGAAGATCCTGACGTTGTACTTATCGGAGAGATGCGAGACTTTGACACTATTCAAGCGGCGTTAACTATTGCGGAAACAGGACATTTGGTTTTCTCAACACTCCACACTGGCAGCACTCCCGAAGCCATAAACCGTATTGTTGATGTGTTTCCAGCATCGCAACAAAATCAAATCAGAAATCAACTTGCCTCAGTATTGCGGGCAATTATTTCCCAACGTTTAGTACCACATATTAATGGTAATTCACGAATACCGGCATTGGAATTATTATTAAATGTGCCGGCGGTTTCAGCACTTATTCGCGAATCAAAAAACTTCATGATCGACAATGTCCTTGAGACTGGTGAAGATCAGGGAATGCTTTTGTTTGAAAAATACTTGTCGCGTTTGTATAAACAGAATCTCATAACTCGGGAAACAGCATTTGACTATGCCCTTCGACCATCTGAAATCCGTAAATTTATCGTGTAATGTATGCTTTTCGAATATAAGGCACTGCTCAACAATAAGGAATCTACAGGCCAACTTGAGGCCGAATCTGAAAAAGAGGTGATTGACTATCTGAAAGGAAATGGTTATTTCCCACTTGATATTCATGAAAAAAAAACTGCCCAAGGCTTAGCTTCATTAAACAAATTATTTGAAAAAATTTCTTTTAACGACATCACCTACTTTACCCGCCAGTTTGCCATCATGTTAAGTTCCGGTTTAACGCTTATTGACTGTATAGAGATTTTGAAAAAGCAGGCAAAAAAAACTCCGATGAAAAATTTGCTTGCAGACATCGACAAAAGCCTGCGCGAAGGTAAGACATTTTCATTAACTCTTAGAAAATATCCAAAATATTTTTCACATTTGTATGTTGCACTTGTTAAATCCGGTGAGGCATCCGGTAAATTGGATGTAATTTTGAATAAATTGGCTGAAAATTTGGAAAGACAAAAGGAATTTCGTGCAAAAATAAAAAATGCACTTATTTACCCAATAGTTATAGTTACGGCTATGTTTGCGATGATTTTTATAATGCTTACCTTTGTTGTGCCTAGATTGGTCGAACTTTATGAAAACTTTCAGGTTGAGCTTTCACCGCAAACACAATTACTCATAAACGTTTCCGATTTCTTTGAAGCATTTTGGATATTTATTCTTATCGGAACAGGCGGAGCCATTTTTCTCATAAAAAAAATTATTTCATCAACTTCTGGAAAAAGATTTTTTGACACGTATGTTTTAAGAATCCCGGTTTTTGGACCAATAGTTAAATCAGCCGCACTTGTTGATACGACTCGCACACTTTCTATTCTTATTGCGTCCGGTGTTCCAATTCTTGATGGACTCGAGATTGTGACAAACGTCAATGAAAACGTGCTTTTTCAGGAAGCGTTCAGACGGATCCGGGAAAAAGTGGAAAAGGGACTTTCGATCGGAGTTTCTATGTCAAATGAACCTATTTTTCCGGACTCATTAGTACAAATGACAATAGTTGGTGAACAAACTGGTCATTTGGATAAAACGCTCGATAAAGTAGCTGAATATTATCAGAGTGAATCAGAGCTTGCTGTAAAGGCGATGTTGACGCTTATCGAGCCAGCAATACTTGTTGTACTTGGCGTAGCGGTCGGATTTCTGGTTTTTGCCGTACTTTCACCAATATTTACATTAACGAGTTCATTGCAACAGTAAAAATATCATGAGACGTCATGCTGAACCGATTCGGCATCCATATTAAGATCCCGAAATAAATTCGGGATGACGATTTTTTATAATGTCACTTGACAACTGGCAAAAAAGTAATGTAAATTTAAAACATACTAGTTAAAAGTATTCTACAAAGAATATATGTATTCATTAATAAAAAAAGGTTTTACTCTCGTTGAACTTGTTATAGTTATCGGTGTTATCGGTATTATTGCAACCATTCTTCTTATCGCACTCAATCCTGCAGAAACTCAAAGAAAAGCTCGCGATACTGCACGTTTAAAAGATGTACAAACCATGCAAGGAATTATAGAACAGGCCTTAAATGATAGTGTAACAATCTGTGCTGGCGCAGCTGGAGGAGTCGCTGCATGTGAAAGTAGCACTGTCGCAACTCCGGGATCACAACCATGCGCGACGAACTGGACAGGAGTCAACTTGTGTAACTATGCAAGAACAGTACCTGCAGATCCACTAAATTTAGCAAGTTCCAGATGTGTAAATAGTGCAGGAACTACTAATGCCGACTGCCAGTTATACTACTGGTTAGACGTTGTTGGAGTTGATTACGAAATAAATGTTCGTATGGAATCAACGGGTAACGCTGCTAAAGTATTAAATGATGGCGGCAACCACAACTGGACAATGGAATTGTTTAATGGATCAAATAATTTGATAGGTGCTGGTACAACTGCCGCAGCTCAGAGAAATACTAATCTATAACACTATTTATTAGTTATTTCTGACTTGAGTTCCTGAGCCTCGACATAGTTTGGTCGAAACTCTAAAGATCTATCAATTTTTAGTAATGCTTGAGTCAAATATTCATCTTTATCATCCTTGATTTCATTGCCGACAATCCAATAATACAAGCCTAGTTGATAATAACTTTGGGCATCCGTAGGTGCAATTTTTATGACTCTCTCCGAGGCTTCAACACTTTTTTGCAAATCATTAATATCATTTGTCACCTGATAATAAAGATAGTAGTTCTTCGCTTGTGTGCGGTAATATGATATGTTGTATGGCGATTGTTTTAAAGTTTGAAGGTTGTGATTTTTTGAAAAAGAGATCAGATTGTTCACGATTTTTTTATCGCCTCCAAATGATTGTACAAATGCCATACTGGCAAGCGTGCTTGATAATTTATCCTGATATACATGCTCATACCTAGACCCAAGTGCTTGATATAGTTCTTCAGCAGCAGGCGAATATTCATCCTGGTTCAAATAAACTTGAGCCTTGGCATAATGCATATCAGCAGTATAGTAACGATAAATATTTAGTACAAAATAAAATCCTACAGCTATTGTGGCAAAAGCAATTAATTTTTTTTGGACAGACAATTTACTCAGAAAATTTTTATTCTGAGTAACTTCTTCATTAGAATTATTTAAGGAATAAACCACAAAACACGCAGGGATGAGATAAAAGTATAACTGGATTATTGAAATAGAAAATCCAAAAAAGTTTGTGATAAGTACAGTAATATAAGCAACAAATATGTTTACAAGCAACCAAAAATCGCGGTCATTCTTGATATTTTTAAGTGAATGTAAAAATAAAATAACTGTTCCGAGAATAATCAACAGATAAGTTGATAGTCCAATATAACCGGTGTTGGCGAAATAATTTAAATATTCATTATGAGCTTTGTTGTAGATAAAGTCCCATTCAGAAGTGAGATTATGAGCAGCCGGGCGAGTGAAATAATAGGCATAAGCAAATGTTTCTGCACCGCTTCCAAATAATGGATAATGTTTCCCAAGATCTATTGCTCCCTTCCAAACAATTTTTCTTATCTCAAATGAATCGGTTATTGTCGACTGTTCTGTCGGTAGAGTAAAAAAATCTCGGATTGTATCTTTTTTTACAAATCCTATCAGACTTATAATACTTAATAGACTTATTACTCCTATCATTGTCCATTTTCTTAATCGATCAAACTGAAATGTAGTAATAATAACTCCTAGTACTAATGCGAAAAGGACTGCAAGTTGCGAGGAACGCGATTGAGTGAAACTTAAAATGAGAATATTAAAAAATAAATAAACTGCATAAATAATAAAATGCGGTTTTCTAATTTGTTTTACAAGACTTGACAGCGAGAATTTAAAATCGGTTTGTTTTAATAAAAAATAAACCCCAATAAAAAAATTTACAGCCATATAGGCTCCGAGCCAGTTTGGTTGTCCAAGTGTTGAAAACATGCGCGCTTGCGGATCAAAGTTTTCTGTCCAACAACTGTTAGTCAACTCATGAAGATAGATGAAGCATGTCGGGTCAGCGCCAAATTTACCGGGCAACCCCCAAAGCATCACAATAACTGAACCGGCAAGAGAAATTTTTAAAAGATTTTCGATATGATTTTTTTTCGTGACCTGGACAAAAACAAAAAACAATAAAAGATAAGATATAATGGATATAAGTC
>CAYNLS010000084.1:0-4830 GCA_964398125.1 uncultured Gammaproteobacteria bacterium | reverse complement strand
TCTGGGAGAAATGAATGCTGAGGAATTATGGGAAACGACTATGAATCCGCAAACGCGTATTTTAAAGAAAATTACAGTCGAAGACGCCGAGGAAGCGGATCAAACATTTATTATGCTTATGGGTGAAGAAGTTCCACCGAGAAAAAAATTTATTATCACACACGCCAAAATGGCGGAACTGGATGTGTAATAATAAAGCGGAACAGGTGGCAAAGTCGGAAGGGATCCCAACAGCGCGCAATGAGACATCTTTGTCGAATGAGCACTGGTGGGAAAGAGACTTTGACGGAATCTGGAATATTTAAGATTATTATAAATTTATTTAAACATATGGATTTATCAAAACTTTCTATAGGAAAAAACCCACCAGAAGAGGTGAACGTACTTATTGAAATACCTGAAGGATCTCTTGTCAAATATGAACTTGATAAAGAGTCCGGTTTTATAATGGCCGATCGTTTTGTCTATACGGCAATGGCATATCCTTTTAACTATGGATTTATTCCGCATACTCATGGAGAAGATGGAGATCCTGTTGATGTTATGGTCATCTGTTCACAAGTTCTTGCTATCGGGACTGTAATTCCTGTACGGGTTATTGGCATGCTTGAAATGGAGGATGAGGCAGGTATCGATACAAAAATCATTGCGGTACCCACAGCTAAGGTAGATCCATTTTCAGCACATTTAAAAGAAATTACCGATCTTGACGAAGCGACAAGAAATAAAATAAAGCACTTTTTTGACCATATGAAAGAACTTGAACCTAATAAATGGGTAAAAACAAAAGACTTTTTAGGAAAAGAAAAGGCATTCGCAGAAATTAAAAAAGCAACAAAGTAATTTATGACCAATATCCAAGACTCACCGATCGTTGATGAAATGAAAAAAGCGTATCTTGATTACGCGATGTCGGTCATCGTGGCTCGTGCCCTGCCTGATGTACGTGATGGCTTAAAGCCCGTTCACCGACGCATTTTATACGCAATGTATAAATTGGGTTTAACTGCAGGAGCACATTTTTCAAAGTCGGCAAAAGTGGTCGGAGAAGTACTTGGTAAATATCATCCGCATGGAGACGTGCCTGTTTATGACGCTTTGGTTCGGCTTGCTCAGGATTTTTCAATGCGATATCCACTTGTGAATGGGCAAGGTAATTTTGGATCAATAGATGGCGATCCACCGGCCGCAATGCGTTATACGGAAGCGAAACTAACTAAAATCGCCGAAGAAATGCTTTTTGATATTGAAAAAGACACGGTAAAATTTGTTGATAATTTTGACGCTACTCTTCAAGAACCTTTGTTTCTTCCGGCAAAACTTCCAAACATGCTTCTTATGGGAGCGGAAGGTATAGCCGTTGGTATGGCGACTAAAATACCACCACATAATTTAAGTGAAGTAGTCGACGCAGTGATTTTCATGATTGATCATGCAAAAGTTACTCCTGAAGAAAAAAACACGGATACAATGAAGGCAGATGTCGCAACTTCAACAATAAAAAGTTCTGATAAAACTATACTCACTCCCCATAAAGATAAATTATTGATGTTTGATACGACACTTGACGATATTCAGCAATTTATAAAAGGTCCCGATTTCCCGACAGCAGGTACGATTTATGGAGCCAATGATATCACTCAAGCTTATCAAACTGGCCGCGGTAAAATATTGATTCGCGGTGTTGCCGAACAAGAAGAACGGGCCGGAAAAACTGCAATTGTGGTGACTGAACTTCCATACCAGGTAAATAAAGCCAATCTGGTCGCCAAAATAGCACATCTTGTGACAGATAAAAAAATTAAAGGAATCTCGGATTTACGCGACGAATCAAATCGACAAGGTATCAGGATTGTAATCGAACTTAAACGGGACGCAATTTATAAAAAAGTTGTCAATAATCTTTTTAAATATACCGAACTGCAAACCACTTTCCCGGTAAATATGGTCGCGCTTGTTGACGGAGTGCCACAAACATTGTCATTAAAATCTATTTTAGAATTGTATACTCGCCATAGAATTGAAGTTATAAGAAATCGCTCGGAATTTGAATTAAAACAGGCTAAGGCAAGAGCTCATATTTTGGAGGGATATCTCATCGCACTGGATCATATTGACGAGGTGATAAAAATAATCCGTAAATCAAAGGACGAGCCTACGGCAAGAATTACGCTTATGGACAAATTCGGGCTTTCCCAGATACAGGCGCAGGCAATTTTGGATATGCAACTCAAGCGATTAACAGGTCTTGAACGTGCCAAAATTGAAGAAGAACTGGCTGAACTTAGAAAACTTATCAAATACCTTGAGGAATTGTTAAAAGACGTTTTTAAAATTTTAAAAGTGATTAAGGAAGAACTTCTTGAATTAAAAAAGAAATTCGGCGACGCCAGACGTACGAAAGTAGTAAGATCTCGCCCGGGTGAAATCACCGAAGAAATGCTTATCGAAAATAAAGAAGTTATTGTAGTACTTACCAAAGAAGGATATGTAAAGCAAGTACCTCGCGAAACTTTTAAAGTGCAAAAACGCGGAGGCAAGGGAGTCACCGGCATGGAAACTAAAGAATCAGACGATATATTTTATATTACAACAGCACAGCTCCATGATTACATGCTTTTTTTCAGTAATACGGGTCGTGTATTTAAAACACGCGTTTGGGAGATTCCACAGGGTTCGCGTATATCAAAAGGTAAAGCGATAGTGAATTTACTAAGTCTGAGACCCAATGAAGGAGTAGCTTCAGTACTTACATATAACGAAGAAGAAATCAGTTCAAAGAAAAATCCGAACATCATCATGATGACCAAAAAGGGACAAGTAAAAAAAACAGAATTTAATCAATATTCAAACATCAGAAGTAACGGAATCATAGCAATCACACTTACTGAAGGAGATGAACTTTTGAAAACACTGCTAACTGACGGCACAATGAATGCGATGATGGTCAGTCGTGACGGAAAAGCAATATCTTTTAAGGAAACCGAAGTCCGCACAACAGGACGTTCCGCACAAGGAGTGCGCGGCATGGAGCTTCGTGAGGGTGATATGGTTGTGACGGCTGATGTGTTTACTGCGGCAGATTTAAATAAAGATATGCTTGTCATTGGTGAAAAGGGCATCGGAAAACGAGTAAACCTAAAACTTTTCCGAGGACAACATCGTGGCGGCAAGGGAGTCAAGATAGCGCCAGCTGACACTCGCATGGGAAAAATTGCTTTTGTAGCAATGATCGAACCTACTGACACAACTGTGATAATCACGAGTCAAAATGGCCAGGTGGTCAAAACTCCGGTTGATAAGATTCCAAAATATTCAAGAGCGGCAAAAGGTGTCATCTTGATGCGATTTTCAGAAAAAAATGATAGAGTTGTTTCCGCCACAATGATCTCTTGATTTTGAATGTTATAATAATTTCATGAAGATTCCTTGCCGAGAGATCACGACAATCATCAAAGAAACGCTTAGAAAACAAATCTCTGATCTTAAAAAACAATCCATTCATCCGAAACTCATCACTTTTCTTCCACAAACTAGTCCTGAACAACAGTCTTTTGTTGCAATAAAAAAAAGAATTGCTACAGAAATTGGTTCTGAATTTGAATTAGATGATTATACTAAGGCTCCCAATTTTGACGATTTTATAAAGGAACTGAAAACCAAAGTTGATGAACCTGAAACCACAGGTGTGATAGTGCAACATCCTCTGCCCAAATATTATGATCAAACTTTGATGTACGAAAATATTTCAATGGAAAAAGAAATCGAAGGTCACAAACCTGATTCACCTTTTTTCTTCCCGCTTAGTCTTTCGGTACTCACCGGCATAAAATACATTATTATGACGGAACAAAAAAGAAATATTGATGAAACGATTATTGTTAAACCCCAGGAAGATAAATCTCTCTTTTCATCATATTTAAAAAATAAGTCGGTTGTAATTGCAGGTCGCGGGCCCACAGGTGGTGGACCAATTGCAAAAGCCTTTAGTTCACTAGGAATAAAATATCAAGTCGTGCATTCGGAAACAGAAAATCCTAACAAAATATTTCTTACTGCCGATTTTATCGTCACAGCAACAGGACGAAATTTGATCAATCGTAAAAATATAAAGCCTGGTGTTGTATTACTAAATGTGGGTCTTCGCAAAGAAAATGGAAAACTAAGAGGTGATTATGATGAGAAGGAAATCGAAAAAATTGCTTCATATTACACCGAGACGCCCGGAGGTTTGGGTCCTCTTGATGTAATGTATTTATACATAAATCTTATTGAGGCGGCTAATTTGGAAAAAATAAAACCTGTTCTATGAATAAGCTTTACGTTGTGACTGGACAAACAGCAACAGGTAAAACAAATTACGCATTAAAACTTGCCAAAGACTTAAATGGGGAACTGATAAGCTGCGATTCTAGACAAATATATAAAAAACTTGATATTGTTACTGGAAAAGATAAAGCATTAATCGATTCTTCACATATTGAAATTTGGCTGTATGATTTGGTTTCTCCCAAAGAATCTTTTTCTGCTCATGAATATAGAGTTGCAGCACAAAATTGTATAAAAGAAATTCTAAGCCGTGGAGGAACTCCTATAATTGTTGGCGGTTCATATTTTTATTTACAAGAACTGCTTTATGAAAGATCCAAAAATCGTGTTCTTGCTAATTGGGCTTTAAGAAAAAAACTTGAGGGAGCATCTATTTTAGAGCTGCAAAATAAATTAAAACAACTTTCACCCGAATTTTTTAGTAATTTAAATCCAAGCGAACGCAGCAATCCACATCGATTGATACGAAAAATTGAGATTCTTTCTGAGGATCCATCTTAT
>CAYNLS010000083.1:0-4977 GCA_964398125.1 uncultured Gammaproteobacteria bacterium | reverse complement strand
ACTTAAAAATCTTTTCCGTGGCGTGCGGATGTACGGATGTGCCGGAACTGAAATTTATCTTGTCGCGGAAAATATTGCTGGCGCGGCTCTTCTTGCCGGTTGCAGCATCTGGGATATCGCCCCGGGAAAACTAATTTTGGATGAGTCAGGGTTTGGAATGTACGATTTTTCAGGACGCGAAATCATTTTTGATTTAGAAAATCCGACCAAAAAATATCCGTTTATTGCTTGTGATCCTCAATTTAAAGAAGAGTTAGTGAAAGCTGTTTCATCTTCATGAGTTTTACGAAGTTTTGGTCTGTTGATAAGCTCTTCTAAAATCAACCAGCGCTTTTTTTTTGTTTCTTGCGGAACATCATCTTCCAAAACTTTGGTAGCCGCCGTCATCGGTCTTTGCGAATACATCGAAATATACGCTTTTTCATAGCCGACTCGTTTTGCGAGATCTACAGTATTAAGAAATTCTTCATCGGTTTCACCGCAAAATCCAACAATAATATCAGTAGTAAATTTTACTTCCGAAATTTTTGTTTTTAATTTATAAAGAATATTTAAGTATTCTTCTTGTGAATACCAGCGATTCATTCTTTTAAGTACATTATCATCGCCGGACTGAATAGGTAAGTGGATTGTTCTTGTGATATTTGGATATTGTGCTATCACATCAATGAGTTCATCCGAAAAATCCCAAGGATTTGATGAATAAAAATCTATTTCTTCAAAATCCATTCTCGCGACATCTTCAAGTAAATAGGGGAATAACGTTGGTATGCGGTGACGTCCAAGATGTTTTACATAAACTGGCTCAACAGGATGTCCGTTAAATGTTAGTTTAGTTCTGATTGATGAAAGCGAAATCTTTTTACTATCTTTTTTTGTTGCTTTTGATTCAAAATAAGTTTTATTTAAATCTCGCATGACATGGATATTTTCTTTTCCAACTATCAAATCTGCTCCATATGAATTGACATTTTGCCCAAGAAGTGTGACTTTTTTATAACCTTTTGCTTTCAGATGCAAACATTCATCGATAATATCTTCATATGGACGGCTGATTTCACGTCCTCTTGTGAAAGGCACAATGCAAAAAGTACAAAAGTTATTGCAACCGTTTGAGATCGGTACCCAAGCATGTTCGTGGTTTTGGCGCACGGGCTCGTTGTCAAAACCTACTTCTTCAATCGGCATGAATTCGTCAACTTCGGGCATGATTTCACGAATTCGCTTGAGATATTTACCAGACGCATCACGAAAAGCGACACCGACCATGCACCCGGTCACAACTATTTTAAAAAGTTCGTCATTTTTTAATTTTTTTTCCTTAAGTTTGCCTAAATTATTGACTAATCCAAATACTTTATGTTCTGCCCGTTCCCGCACCATACAAGTGTTGATTATTACGTAGTTTGCATCAAAGTAATTTTTAGCCGCAGTCATGCCACGGTTTTGGAAAGCTTGCTCAACCCGCTCAGAATCCGCCACATTTTGTTGACAACCGAATGTTTTAATAAAATATTTCATATGTTTAGTTTAAATGCTCGTAACCGAAAATTTGCAATATAGTTATCGTTCCAGATTCCCTGCCCGCAATGCTACGCATAGCGTTGCAGGCAGGTGTCGCTCGCCACCTCGACAAATGCGTTAAGATAGCCTGCATTTGGTCAAGGTCTCTGGCTCGCGCCACCTGTTCCTCTGGTTAATCAATAAAAGTTTTATTTAATATTTCCTTTGCTATCTCTTTTTTTGATGTTTTGTCGATTTTCTTAATCATCCCTTTTTTAGAAAAAATATAAACCTCATTATCATCTGTGCCAAATCCGACGTCGTTTCGACTTATGTCATTCACGACTATATAATCCGCATCTGTTTGCTTAAATTTTTCCTGAACTATTTTTTTTAATTTTATTTGATTTATACCATGAATCGCCTTGAATCCGATGAGTTTGATTTTGGGATTCCATCGTTTTATTTCGTTGATGATCTTAGGTGTCGGTGTCAACGTCAAATTTACTGGTTTTGCACTGTCAAGTTTATTTTCTATTTTCTCAGTTGTAAAGTCAGAAACTGCCGCAGCGTGAAATAGATAATTAAACAACTTAACATTCTTTTTTAGGATATTTTCTAGGTTTTTGGCGCTCTGAAAGGTATTTTGCTGAATTGGCAAGGATGAGGATACGGATGAAGATGACCTGACAAGTAAAACCTCGGCGCCTCTGCGATAACACTCTTCTGCTAGAGCAACACCCATTTTGCCAGAACTGCGGTTTGTCAGGACACGGGCACTGTCAAGTGGCTCTATTGTGCCTCCTGCAGTCACGATCACTCTTTTTCCTTTCATACTTTTGGAGGTATTTAGTATTGATTCCGCTTCTTTAGCAATTGCCTCAATTTTGGGCAGGCGACCGAGGCCCACAGTACCGCAGGCCAGATCGCCACTTTCGGGATCAATGACATAATAACTATAGGTCACAAGAGTTTTTATATTTTTTTGTGTTGCCTCATGAAACCACATATTTGTATTCATTGATGGACAAATTAAAACTGGGGAAAGAGTGGCGAGAACCGTTGTTGTAAGAAAGTCATCAGAAATGCCACTTGCAAGCTTTGCAATAGTATTTGCTGTTGCGGGTGCTACGATAAAGAGATCTGTGTTCTTTGCAAGATCAATATGATCGACTTTTCTTTCCTTCAAAACTTTTTTATAATCAAATTTATCGTCAAATAACTTCGAATAGACCGGATTGTCGGTTAATTTTTTTATTTCCTCCACAGAAATCATTTTTGCAGCGCTTTCAGTAAGAATCACCGTAATACTATGACCTTTCGATTTAATGATCTTTATAAGACCGGTGATTTTATAAGCCGCGATACCGGAAGAAATGCAGATTGGGATATTCATGTCGGTCTATTTTACCAAATCCTCGTTCTTGATCCTCTGCATGATGATTATAAAGATGAGAAGTACCAGTCCGATGGTCATAAATGCAAGTAACTTTTGTAGTCCATTTAGAAAAAGGCTGGAAATGCCAAGTATAAAAGAGATCGTCCAATAAAATACGGCAATACGACGCTTTCCCCAGCCAATCTCAATAAGCCTGTGATGAAAATGACCCCAGTCAGCTCGGAATGGAGAATGCCGGCTTTGAATACGGCGGATTATTGTGTAAAGCGCATCCATCATCGGAATTGCGAGTATGAGTATCGCCGTCCCGACTTTACCAAATGACAGAATCGAAAGAATGCCGAGTAAAAATCCCGCCATTGCTCCGCCACTGTAGCCGGGCATTATGCGTTGCGGGTAAAAGTTAAAAGGTAAAAACCCAAGATATGCTCCGGCAACTATAAAAGAAAGATAGGCGACAGTTGTAGCATTGATATCATGAACAACAAATCGAGTGGAAAGAAGTCCTAAGAAAAAGGCCGTGATGGCGACGAATCCTGGGAGTTGGCCGTCCACACCCTTGCTCCAGTTGACCATATTCATGGTCCAGGTAAGCCATATTATGGCCAAAATATCTGCAAGAACCAAAATGTTATGGGTGCCGAAAATATCTATTGTCAATTTCCAAGTATCGAGCCTAATTGCGCCGCCAAACGGATTTGAAATAAACGGGATTCCCAAACCAAAACCCACAACTATAGCGGAAATAAGTATGTTTGCCAAAAATCGTACGTATGGCGAAAGATCGTATTTATCGTCTAAAAGTCCAAGTATTAAAAGTAAGGCGTTGCCGATCAGGATTCCGCTAATTATTTTATTTACTTCTAAGAAAATAAATGAACAGACCAGAAGTGACACAAATATCGGTATACCGCCGGCACGGGCGATTATACCAGTGTGTGTATGTGCCGGATGCTTACGATTTTTTTTATCAGTGACCAGATGAAATTTTTTTGCAAAACGGATCGTCAAAGGAGTAACTATGCTTGAAATGAGTGCGGCAATACTTGTGATAAAAATTATTTCCATAAAAATTTAAGTTACAAGAAGCAAAATCTTTACAAAAATACCCGTAAATGCGATGATGACACAGTAGTTCACAACAGTGAAAAGTTTCGTAAACATCTCATCGCCTTTGAAGAAACGGTTTATGATAAATCCATTTGTAAAAAATAACAAATGCATCAAAAAGGGCAATAAACCTATGTACCAGACGTCGGCAATTTGTGCTTCGCCCCAAGGACGGGAATAAAACAAAGGAATTTGTTTCGGCAGGCTAGGAAGTCGCCATGCGAAGAGAGCGACTTGTAAAATATCTGCGGCAATAAGCAGTTTGAACCCCTTTGACATACCTGAATTATAACATTTACGGTACCATAAACTTTACTGCCATCTTTTTGACTCTTGCGCGAAGTTCTTTTATTTGTTTATTTTTACCAATTTCCCGTTTAAATTTGGCAAAATAATCTTTTCTGTACTCTTTATTTTTTGGCAGCTGATAAACTTTTATCGATTCCACAACTTTGGTCATTGTTCCCCCGACAAACTTCATGTCTTTTTCTTTCATTCCTCGACTGGTTGCTGCTGGAGTACCCAGTCTTATTCCAGATGGATAAAAAGGTGAGCTTTTTTCGCCAGGAACTGTGTTTTTATTTAGAGTCAGCCCGACCTGATCAAGTGCATATTCTGCAAAATATCCGTTGCCAGGATTATGAGTTGGCGTGAGATCAACCAAGATTAAATGATTCTCGGTGCCATTGCCAACAAGTTTATAACCGCCTTTTTTTAATACGGCAGCAAGCGCTTTGGCATTTGTCACGATCTGTTTTGCATAAGTTTTAAAAGAAGGCTGCATTGCTTCAAATAAAGCGACAGCAATTCCTGCAGTTGTATTATCATGTGGACCACCTTGAAGTCCTGGAAATATTGCCTTGTCAATTTTTTTTGGCAGCTCCGGATCTTTTTTCAAACCCTTTTTAGTAACCATTATTATTGCTCCACGTGGACCACGAAGTGTTTTATGTGTTGTTGTCGTG
>CAYNLS010000082.1:0-5048 GCA_964398125.1 uncultured Gammaproteobacteria bacterium | reverse complement strand
GATTTTATGTCAAGAACGTGTTTCATTTACGATATCAATGTTTTTATTTTTTCACGATCGGATTGTTTGTCATAACGTTTTGCATTAACTTCAATAATGTAGTTTGGTTCGATACCGACGACCTCATTAAACAATTTTGGCATACCCCAAATACGGGCAATGGCCCGAGTTTTCACGTCATAACTTCTTATACAATGAATGTTTTTTA
Organism: uncultured Gammaproteobacteria bacterium; assembly: GCA_964398125.1. Taxonomy (GTDB): domain Bacteria; phylum Patescibacteriota; class Microgenomatia; order UBA1406; family GWC2-37-13; genus CAYNLS01. Next base: position 4,840 of record CAYNLS010000082.1, on the reverse strand, counting down.
CTTTGATGTGATCCAGTTCAAGATTCTCAACAAGATACACGATTTGTCTTTTTATTTCTGGCGCCGGTGAATATTTCATAGGTGAGTATTAATAATACTATAAAAGATATTTAGATGTGACACTTTCTTCTATGAAATATCGAAAGTGTCAGCTACAATAGAAATATATGCGTCGGTTAATACTTTTTATACTTCCTTTTTTAATTTTTCTTTTTTTTACTCCAAAAGCTTTAGGACATATCGAAGTATTTACAGAGCATATACAGGAGCTTGAAAGCACGATAGATATACAAAAAGAGGGGACGATAAATGTATCTGAAAAAATTGTGTACGATTTTAGTAGTCTTGAACGACATGGAATAATAAGAAAGATTCCGTATATCAAAACTAACAAGGAGGGTAAACGATATAAGATGGACATAAATGTCATAAGTGTCAAAGACGAGCAGGGAAATAGCTACAATTATAAAACTACATATGTTGATGATCGGGAACTTGAAATAAAGATAGGCGATGCCGATAAAACTATCACCGGGGTACATACTTATGTCGTAACTTATACAGTTTCCGGAGCGCTAACATATTTTTCCGATCACGATGAACTTTATTGGAATGTCACAGGAGATGAATGGACGATACCGATCGAATCTGCGGTGAGCAAAGTGACCTTGCCGGAAGGTGAAGTATCTTCGGATGCGGATGGAATTTGCTACACAGGCGCAAGCGGATCAACTCAACAGAACTGCGCGGTCGCAACATTGGGAAACATAATAACCTTTAAAAATGATTCTCTTTTAAATTCAGGCGAAGGACTCACAGTTGGTGTCGGATTTCCTAAAAATATAGTTGCTGTTGTCGAACCAAAAGAAGTCATAAACTTCTTTGACACCCCATTTGGTAAAGTGGTGCTCGGCATAATGATCTTCGTTGCTGCAATAGTTGGTATTTTTTGGTACATAATTTACCCAATTTGGTTACCCTTAAAGTGGTATATGTACGGACGTGACCCTATCGGTATCATCGGTGAAACACGTGCTTGGTTTGAGCGCCCAAAAACAAAATCAGGCCGGCCACTTACTCCAGCTGAAACTGGAACGCTTATTGATGAAGTTGCCGGACCTCACGAAATTTCTGCTTTAATAGTCGATCTTGCCCGTCGGGGTTACATGAAAATAGTTGAAAAGAAAAAAGATGATTTCGAATTTGCCCTCCGAATCGGAGGGTTTGTAACAGATTCGACACTTCGGGAGTTTGAGAAAGTGTTTTTGACCGAACTTTTTACCACCAAAAAGACAGTCCGGCTCAAAGACACTAAGCTTTATAGTGTAGTGTCTACGGTTCAGGACTTGATTTATGCCGATCTTGTCAAGGAAGGATATTTTCCTGAAAATCCGGATAAGGTGAGAAAATACTACGCTATAATAGCCGGTATTGCCGCAGTCTCTTTTAATTTCTTTTTACTTATCGTTTCTGCAATCTTTGGACGGATCATGCCGAAAAAGACTATGGAGGGGGTGCATGCTTCAAATATCACACGTTCACTCAAAAATTTCCTCACTTCACAGGAAAGACAACTTGAATTTCAGGCAAAAAATCAGATGTTTTTCGAAAAATTACTGCCCTTTGCCATAGCTTTTGGGGTAGAAAAAGTCTGGGCGAAAAGATTTGAAGATATTGACATGAAGCAACCCGATTGGTATGAAGGCACTACTCACGGAAGATTCAACTCTGTAGTGTTGACAAACAGTTTGCACTCTTCATTTAATTCATTCACAAGTGCGGCGACTCCGACTACTTCAAGCAGCGGATTTTCTTCAGGATTTAGCGGAGGATCATCGGGAGGTGGTGGCGGAGGAGGCGGGGGAGGGAGCTGGTAAAATTAATTTTCAGGCGGCGCTTCATTAGCAAGAAAATCAAATGCCTCCTCTATCAACACAGGTAATGGTTCTGACCTTAGACTAAGCTGAATTCCTTCAGCAAAAGCAATATTGAGAACTTGAGTATCGGGATCTACGTGAAGAGATCTTTCTGCGTATTCTGATAAATGACCCAGTCCATCGTTAAGCTGGGCGGTAACTAGATAAAATTCCGAGTCGGGGATATGTTTAAACTTTCCAAAATTTCCGTTGAAAATCTGACGGACATACTGATTTTTATCTCCATTAGGCATGGCAGAATATTTTTCCATACCGATGATATCTTCTTTCTCACCAGGAATAACTACGATTGGTCCATCACAGCCCCGGCGATAAACAAGTGTCCGTCCATGATCCACTTCAATAAGAGCGTCGGCCACCGCAGGATGGATTGCGGGCACTCCAATTTGTTCGATGCGTGTTGAGCCGGCTCTTGTCAGAGTTGCATACATAGGTTTTGCCTGTAATTTGCTTGGGATAAAACCGACTTCTGGCGGAACGCCGGAATGCCCGTTAATTTCCATAACTTGTTGTAAGGTGGGAATAGAAAGAAAGACTTGCGCTTCTTGAATGAAGGGTTCGGCTGTAAACTGTGGATTATTGTCGATTCCTGTCATATAAAATAACAGAATTGTTATATTTTACCAACGGATTTATGCCAATACAATGAATCTATCTGTATCATTTTCCATGCTCGGTGCACGCGTAATTTGGTACAATAGTACAACTTAAAGCACCTATAGCTTAATCGGATAGAGCAGTGGCTTGCGGAGCCACCGGTCCCCGTTCAATTCGGGGTAGGTGCACTATTTTAGCGGTTAGGCGTTAGCTTTCAGCTGTTAGAAACAATCTCTGTGCTAATAGCTGATTGCTAAAAGCTGATAGCTAATATAGGGTCCGTGGTGAAATGGTATCATAGAGGTCTCCAAAACCTTTGTTCCAGGTTCGAATCCTGGCGGGCCCGCTGATTTATGAAACTCATCGATCTGACTCACACATTTTCAAATAGGATGCCGGTTTATCCTGGCGACCCGAGTCCACAAATAGATCAGATAACTGCTCTTGAAAAAGACGGGTATAACGATCATCAGATCACAACAGTAATGCATGTTGGTACTCATATAGACGCTCCATTTCATATGATAGCTGGTGGAAAAACAATGGATCAGATGCCTGCTGAAATTTTTTTTGGGAAGGGAATACTCATTGATGCTCGAAGTAAAAAAACTATTGACGCAAATTTGCTTGAAAATATACACATTTTACCAGGATCAATAGTGTTAATTTACACCGGATTTGGAGAAAAATATCGAGAAGAAGGTTATTTCAAAAATATTCCAGACGTGAGTGAAGCTTTTGCTAAAAAAATGGTTGAATATAAAGTCAAGATAGTCGGTATGGATATCCTCGGACCTGACGCACCTCCATTCCCAACTCATAAAATTCTTCTGGGTCATGAAATATTGATCATCGAAAACCTGACCAACCTTGACAAGCTCGTTGGACTAAAAAAATTTGAAGTCATTGCTTTGCCGATGAAAATTCAGACAGACGCGGCTCCCGTACGGGTCATTGTACGCTTAGAATGATATTTATTCATCCCAAAAAGCATCCATAGGAGCTATTTATGATATAATCTGCGCATGAAAAATGAGCTTGGTACAGTCCATCAACTTTCTTCAACAATGCGATGGAAATTATGGGAGAACGGTTTACGCAATAGTGAATTATTCGCTTCAATAACCTGGCTTAAAAGAAACCCTGCGGAGTTTATGGCAAGGACAACCGACTTTCATGATGTAAATCAAAGAATAAGTGGATACATGGGTTCTCAAGATGAATTAAGGCGAGAATTAAGGGATGTAGCAAGGTTACGAACCTGGTATAGTGGGGCAGTTTTGCCTAAAGTGGATGATTTCCATTATGGTAATAATGGTGTAGGAGTAAACGGCACAATCGAAGATTTATTGGATGAAGCCGTCACGACATTTCCAGAATGGGCGGTTGTTCATCCTGAGTTCCCCAGTCATGCAACGCCTGCGATGGGAGCGTTAATTGAAGGTTACGGTAGTCTTCTTGGAAGACTGCATAACGGTCAAGATCCTGAACTTGCAAAAAGAATTGCAAGAACATATGTTTTGGGATTTGAGGAAGTATTATTGATGGAAAGGCCCGAATCTCTACTTGTCGATGATGTAATTGGCTGGGTCTATGATGAAGACAGATCTTTCCCTCCCGAGTTAAGGATGAACATATTTAAAGCAGCTCGTGGATTCAATGAAAGAATGAAACAGCAAGGTCAAGTTTAGTTTGTCATTTTAATACTATCAAGTACACCAAAAAGCTCCGTTTTTTCCGAAGGAGTCAATTCCCGACTTACCATATCCGGGTAGCCAATCTCAATCCAAGTGATCCCAACTTCGGGATTAGAGTCATCAAGTGAGCCGAATATAGATTTCGAATCCGGACCAGCAGTGTATGTCTCGATTTTAATGTCGCCTCGAGTATAAAAGTCAGTGGCGACACATTCAGGAGCATCATCTCCCATGGGGCAGGGCCCACCGCGACCAAGATTGCTCATACTTATCGTAAAAAGATCGGATTTTAAAGTCAAAAACGATTCCTCTGATTTACATGTCCAATCAGATGGAAGTTGTAAGCTGATTTTAATACCCTCATTGCTACAGGTGTAAGTTTGGACGGAAGTTTCATTTATGGCAGATGTCGGTTCGACCTGACTGTCATTTTCACTTTCTGATGATTCGCCATCATCAGTCGCAGAATCTTCTTCAGTAATAGTTGGACTGATTTGGTCAGCACCTTCATCTTTTTCCATACTGATCGTAAGATTTACATTTTTACCAAAATACCAACCGATGCCTAACCCGAGAAGAAAAGTAAGTAGTGCAATTAAAACAATTTTT
>CAYNLS010000081.1:0-5128 GCA_964398125.1 uncultured Gammaproteobacteria bacterium | reverse complement strand
TATTGAAGAGAGCTCTTCAATTTTTTGAAGAATTTCTTTTGAGAGATTGGAATAAATAAAACAAGATAAGATTTCAATATCTGCGTAGCGATCTGCATTATCAGTATCAATCTTTTCTTTGATCCTTTCACCTTCGGGAAAAGCATTTTTAAGGAGTTCTTCTTCCCAATCAGAAACCTCAAAAAACACGATTTTTGCCATAAATTCATTATAACATTGACGCACTCATTCATAAATGATAAGTTATAGATATGGGCATCATTGTCCGTTTACTTATAAATTCACTTGCGGTTGCGATCACAGCTTTTTTACTTTCTGCGGGTGTGAAAATAGATAGTTTTTTTACTGCTGTAGTTGTGGCGGTAGTACTTGGAATAATAAACACATTTATCAAACCGATTATTTTATTATTCACGCTGCCAATAAATTTACTTACACTGGGACTTTTTACTTTTGTCATTAACGGACTCTTTATCCTCCTTGTCGGGCGTTTGGTTACCGGATTTGATGTTGCCGGATTTTGGTGGGCGGTGCTTTTCAGCATCGTACTTGCTCTAGTAAATTCAGTCCTCAATATGTTTTCTAAATAATCTGCTTTAAGAGGTATAATATTACTCACTATGACCGATTCGATTCTTTGTCCAAACTGCAAACACAGTATTCCATTGTCAGAGGCGCTTTCTCATCAAAATACCGAAAAATTGAACATGCAACTAGCCCAGATGAAGCTGGATTTAAATGAAAAGGCTAAAAAATGGAAAGATGAACAACTGACAAAGATGAATGAGGAGAGAGTAAAACTTACCAAGGAAGTTGAGGAACAAGTAATAAAACGTACAAAACAGGAAATGGAATTTAAACTGAAAAATTCCCAAAATGAATCTGATGAATTAAAAAAGAATAACAAAGCTTTGCAAGATCAACTTTTGGAATTAAATAAGACCATGAGACAACTTCAAAATCAGACACGTGAAAAAGAAATCGAGATGATAAAGAAAATGAATGAAGAGCAGGAAAAGATACGAAAGGAAGAACAAAATCGCATTGAAGAACAGTATCGATTAAAAGACAGGGAAAAAGACAAAAAACTTCAGGACGCTCTTCAGGTAAACGAAGAACTGCGAAAAAAACTAGAGCAAGGGTCACAACAAACACAGGGAGAGGTCTTGGAACTTGAAATAGAGGAGAGTCTAAAAAAAGAATTTCCACTTGATTTGATTCAACCCGTTGCCAAGGGAGTGACCGGCGCGGACATAAGCCAGACTGTTAAAAATTTAAATGGAAAGTTATCCGGAACTATAATCTGGGAGATGAAAAGAACCAAAACATGGAGTCAACAGTGGTTAGAAAAACTAAAAAGCGACCAGCGGAAAGTCAATGCTGATATTGCGGTAATAATTTCCGAGGTTATCCCAAGCGGTGTCAATAAATTCGGTCAGGTTGATGGTGTGTGGGTATGTGATTTTGGTAACTACCTAGGACTCGCATATGCCCTCAGATCTCAACTTATCGAACTTGCTACACTTCGCAATATGCATGAGGGTAAACAAGGCAAAATGGAGACGCTTTATAAATATATGACCAGTGTTGAGTTTAAACATAGAGTTGAGGCCATAATTGAGGCTTTTACAAATATGCAGATGGAAGTGGAAAAAGAAAGGCGTTGGTTTACTCAAAAATGGGCACGTGAAGAGAAAAATTTACGAAGCGCACTTGACAATACTATTGGCATGAGTGGTGATTTGCAAAGCGTCATTGGAAAATCACTCACGGAAAAGAAGCCTATGGAAGCACTTACTGACGGAAAAGAAAAATTAGAGAACGAAACTCTTTTTTAAATATTTATGAAAGAATCAAAAGATATTGACCGTTTACATTCAATCTCACGTTTCATAATTTTTTTACCTCTTATACTTGTCTTGGCCTTTTTATTTTTCAATTCCTTATCACGCAAAGAAAATTACGGTGTAAATCCACAAGTGCCAGTTATTTCTCAACAACCCGCAAATAATTCAGTTAATTCAAATGACACGCTGATGTCAGAGAATTCTGGTCAAAAACTTGATCTTCAAGGTCCAACGGTTTGTACATATAAGGATGGAACAACCGATTCTACTGCTTACATAAAAAACAAAAACATTTATGCAAAGCAAATTTCATCCAAAAGTACGACAGAGTTTATTCTGAAAGGCGACTGTGTTTATATTTGGGAAAAAGATTCATCAAACGGACAAAAAATATGCGGCGTTTCACAGTATCTTGATTTGTTGACGATGTTTTCCTCAACTCCATTGTTTGATCTTAATACTATAGTACCTATGTTGCTTGGTGGTAAAACAGATCTAGAAGTACCTGAAAAAATTCCGGATTTAGATAAGGTATGTAAAAAGGGTGAAGTTGATGAAAATTTGTTTAATATACCTACAAATATAGACTTTAAGGTGAAGTCAAAATAAACCAAAAAAAATGCCTGGCTACGACCTACTTTCCCCGTTCTCCGATTTGGAGCGAGTATCATCGGCGCTAACTCGTTTCAAGACCCTGTTCGGTATGAGAAGGGTTGGTTCCAAGTCGCTTCAATAACCAGACGAAAGCAATTATATCGCAGACGTGTTTTTGTTGCAAGATGCATTTTTGCTATAATGATTTCTGATGGAACCACCTCTTAAAAGCTCAACTAATCTTTCTCATTCATTTTTAGTCAAACCGCGTGTTCGATTTGAGACACAGCATAAAACAGAAGAGGTTATTTTGGTTGTCAGAAAACATCCATTAACCCAACTTTCTTGGATTTTAAACTCAATTTTTCTCATCGTCATTTCCCTTTTCTTAACCTTTTTTATCTTTCCGATGTTTTTCGAAGAAAAATATATATTTGTTTTTTTCTTGTTTGCGACATTTTTTACCTTTAGTTATATCTGGATTAATTTTTTACTTTGGTTCTTTACGGTTGGAATAGTCACCAATGAGCGTATCATTGATCTTGATTTCTTTAATGTACTTTACAAAGAATTTTCAGCGTCAACTATTGAAGAAATCAGTGAACTCACGACCAACATCGGCGGTTTTTTTGGCTCACTTTTTCACTTCGGGGATGTATTTATCAAAACACAAGGATTTCAGCAGAATATCGAGTTTGAAGACGTGCCTCAACCATCTGAAATCGTACGAATCATTAACCAACTCATGAAAAATAAGTGAGTTGAAAAATTGAATATGGAAAATATTTTAAATTTATTTACTACCGACTCAAATACAATACTCATCCTATTTTTTAAGGCTTTTGCAATCTTGTTTTCTTCAATGTATTTGTTGTATGCTATATTATTGACGCGCCAGACGCAGATCATGAATCGTACAATTACGACCGGATCTGCCGGAATATTATTGGCGTTATCCGCAGTGCAGATTGTTTTTGCACTGATTTTAATTTTTGTTTCAATTGTATTGATCTAAAAAGGTCTGAAAGCTATGACTGCACAAGCTGTAGGATATGTCGGCAAACAGTATGAAAATGGGTTTCTAGGTTATTTAGCCCAAGATAATTATTTTATTGTACTGTCTATTGAGGAGGGGATCACAAAAGAGGAAGGTCAAAAACTGCTTGACGGCTTGAAACAGTCCTTGCTTGGAATCAAAATTACCAATCTTTCTGAGTTTGAATCACAACTTAGTGCCATCATCGTCAAGTTGAATTTTCCTGCCCATTTCAGTTTGTCTTCAGGTTTTTTAAATAATAACGTTTTATATATAAAAACTGTTGGGAAAGGTCAGATATATTATCGTCGAGGACAGGAATTTGATCTTCTCATGGATGGCGATAAAAGCGCCTCCGGATATGTGCAAGATTATGATTGTGCTATCTTCACAACCGTCAATTCAAGAGAACAAATAGGGACAGTGATTGACATGAAAGCATTTATCGATATGAGTCCGCCTCAAGATATTGTTGAGAAACTTAAAAATGAAAAATATGACGAACACGGGACGGGATTTATCGGTTTGTTTGCGGAGTTTTCAACACAGCCCGAAGAAGCAGAAGTATCATCAGCACAAGCACCTCCAATGACACCAGCTGTTCCTATAACAGAGCCTGCTCAGCAAGTTGTTACAGCAACCCAAACACCGGTTATTCCTCAAGTAGCGTCCGCCTCAACTGTGCCTGTATCTGCATTACAATCACCAGCTTCACCTCAAAAAACAGGTTATGTAATGCCAAAGATCCAGTTTTTTTCTTCAAAAAAATTTACAATTGTTGCCGTCATCATAGTTTTTGCGATTTTAGTGTGGAGCGTAGTGTTTGGTGTTCAAAGGCGAAACGCAGCGCAGCTTCAAAAAAAATTCGACGATTCGAAATCCAAAATTGAAACGTCACTAGAAAAGGCAGAGTCTGAAGCATTTATCAATTTTGACCAATCGGTCGTATCCATTGATGAGGCTAAAAACGAACTTGCCACAATGAAAGAACAATTTGGTAAAGATCGGGAAAAGGAAATTGCCGAACTTGAGAAACGCATAAGCGATGCCGAAAACGCGATAGTGAAGCGTGAGGAAAAACCATTTGAGGAATTCTATGACCTCGCTCTTGAGGATAAGGAGGCGCAAGGCTCAAATATGTATTTAGATGGCACACAGGTAGCGATTTTAGATAATAAAAATAATACTGTATACATACTTTCTCTTGAAAAAAAATCTATAACAAGTTATGTTTCATCCGATGTCAAAAATAGTACACTAGTGGCTCTTTATGACAATAAAGTATTTTTCTTTTCCAAAAGTGGCGGTGTCTATCAATTTGAATCTGAAAGTAAAGCAAAACAGGTTATAAAGCCCGATTCAAAATGGAAAGATGTTGTCGATATGGAAGTTTATAACGGAAATATTTATCTGCTTGATCGTGGCGCAGATGAGGTGTACAAATATTTGGTTGCAGAGTCTGGGTTTTCTGAAAAAACATCGTATTTCCAGGAAGGTCAATCGGTTGATCTAGAAAGCGGGCAAGATATGAGTATAGATTCGGCGATTTATATAGCTTTGAAAAATGAAGTTACTAAATATATTGCCGGCGCAAAAGACGAATTTACTACATCTTATCCGTCAAAGACTCCTAATCTGGTGGGACTTTATA
>CAYNLS010000080.1:4804-5214 GCA_964398125.1 uncultured Gammaproteobacteria bacterium | reverse complement strand
GTAGGATTTTAAAAAATCTATAGGGCGCTTTGTTTTTAAAGGATTCAGGTTTTAGCTCCACAAAAGATGTTTTATAAAATTTCAATGCCCGGAGTATTTCACGATAGTGTAAAAGTCGAGCTTTTCCAATACCTTGTATACCATTGCCTTTTCCTTCTTTCTGATGAGAGTCAAAAATTGTAAAAGCGACAGTAGATCTATGCAAAATGTTTCTAGTGTGTCGTGAATTTAACTGCGAAATATAGTAGAAGTTATATTTCTCATCCATACAGTAATAGACAGCCGAGGCCCAAGGCCGTCCTGTTCTACTTGAAGTAGCAAGAGTCATGTAAATATTCGATTTTAAAATATATTTTGCTAGTTTAATATTATTCATTTTGTTTTTAAATTCAAGTTTCCAGATTCCGTCC
>CAYNLS010000080.1:0-4794 GCA_964398125.1 uncultured Gammaproteobacteria bacterium | reverse complement strand
ATTCATATCTGCTTTAAGCTCACGTTCCAGATTCTATTAGAGAAATCTATCGCTCGTAACCGAAAATTTACTCGATTCCAAGCAAAGTTGTAACGTTATCCATCCAGTCGTTAGTGGCGTGTTGCGTGTAATCTCGCAAATTTTGATTACTTCGCTCAGATTATTAATTCGCGACACCTGTTCCGCCTTAATCACTTCGTCAAGTCGACTCGACTTCGCTCCTTTAATTAAGTTTTCCCTATTGTATTGCTTCTTTCTTTTGTAGTAAAATAGTTGTGCAAAAAATGCACAAAAATTTAACTGTTTTTAAAAAAAACGAGCTTTTAGATTATCTTCACGATCTGGGTTTAGATAAACTATCGGCGAAACTCTATATAACTCTCTTGGAGAATGGCGCGAGTACTATTAGTGAACTTTCACGTCAGGCAAATTTAGAGCGCACGAAGTTGTATCGATTACTTAATAACCTTATTAAGAAAGGAGTAATTGAGGAGGTAGTTGAATATAAACGCAGATTTTTAAAGGCAGCAGATATCAACACTCTTGAATATGTCGTTCAGCACAACCTAAGACGAGCTCAAAACCTCTCGAACCTTTTTTTTTATTTTTCACAAACCATAGACCATCTCAAACATAAAGACCAGCCGACATCGGTACAATTTTATCGTGGTCGAGATGGTATCAAACAGATGCTCTGGAATGAACTTTCTGCAAAGACTGAAAGCTTCTGTTTTATATATAAAGTTTATAACCATTTTGTCGGCATGGATTTTTTTACACACTGGGCGGATGAGTTTCAAAAACGTGGATTGTCATCGCGTGAATTACGGACGGAATTATTTGATAAAAGCACAATGGAAAGACCAAAAGATATTTTATGGATCAAAAATTTGAAGATTCGTTATATTCCACATAAAAAACTCCCAATGACACATGGTTTGTCTATTTATGACAATGTTGTGGCTATATATGACTTTTGGGAAAATGAGATTTTCGGAGTTGAAGTATATAATCAAAAAGTTGCCGATATGCAGAGAATTTTTTTTGAAACCTATTGGAAAAAGGCCAAACCGATATCGACAAGAAAGCATGAGATCAAAATTAGAAAGATGAGAGGATATTGATGTATACTAAAAACATGTTTCAATTTTTAAAGCAATACTCGATTTACATCGTCATAGCTTTGCTTATTATTTTTACGCTTGCAGGATTTATTTACGATCTCTCAAATGGAGACGCTTCTAATCTAGGTCCAATTTTACCTCCAAAGAAAACGGTGCCAATGCAGCCTCCGTCTTTGAGTCCTACTGAAGCTGAAGTGTTTTGTACTGCTGATGTTAAGCTGTGCCCAGATGGATCTGCCGTTGGCCGTGTGGGTCCAAATTGTGAGTTTTCACCATGTCCGGGTGAAGTCATAAACTGCCCTGAAGATATCAAAACTTGTGCAGACGGAACTAATGTGACAAGGCAGGGACCGAAATGCGAGTTTAGACCTTGTCCTGGAGAATAGAAGCGTAAACCGCATTAAAATTTCCTGCAATGACCATTGTTTCGCCATCATAAACAACCTTGCCGTTTATAATATACTCTTCCAGTTGTTGACCGCTTGTTAGAAGATCAGATGTTTTGAGACTAGCTTCATTTCCAGATCGATTTATTATCACTAAAACGGTGTTTTTTTTAGGATCATCTCGTTCTTGTAATCTACGGTATGCTAAGACATCAGGATTTCCGGTGTCGATGAACTCAATATTTGAAGAACGTAAAGCAGTATGACTAGCTCTTAGGTCAGACAAAGCACGTACTAAAGAAATATTTTTATTTTCAGGAATTTTAGCTCGTGTTGTGTCGGGTTGCCATCTAAATGGCTTGCGGTTTACTGGATCAAGGATGCTTGAAGAGTCTGGGTTATTCATGCCGATTTCATCTCCTGCCCAAATGGATGGAACTCCGGGCAATGTCATGAGAGTGACCAATCCTGATCCGGTTTTATCTTCAAGTAAATCAGCAAGGCGAGGAACATCGTGGGTGCCTATATTGTTCATCATTGCCCGTATTACTTGTTGAGGATGACGCGAAACAAAGTTGGTAATTTTTCTTGAAAATTCTTTTGCATCAATAGAACTTGCTCGTGCGCCAGCCATATGTTCGTCTCGTTTCTCCGTTTGTCCAATGAGAAAATCGAGTGTTGATTGCCAAAAACGATAATTCATTACGGCGTCAAATTTGTCACTATTTAACCAGTGTGCTTCCTCGTCATTATCCCAAATCTCACCAACCAACCAGATTTCTGGATCAATAAATTTTACAAGCGTACGAAATTCTTGCCAAAATTTTTGCCTATTAACATCGTTTGGTACATCGAGCCTCCAGCCTTTTATTCCCATACAGCTCCAGAATCCGATCACGCCAAGAGCTTCTTGAGCTTCCTGAAGTTGAGCCGGATCATGAATGATAGCTTTTCTCATTTCTGGATTTTTCAGAAGGTTTACCCAACTGTGCCAATCTGGTGATTGTTCCTCAAATGTGAGTTCGGGATCATATTCTTTACCTAAGAAATGATTACGGACTCCCTGACTGTGATGATTCAGTTCGGGAAGATCTTCATAACCCCACCATCCTTTCCATCCGATGAGTTTTCCTTGCGCATCAAAACTCAAATCTCTATACCAATCTGCGTATTGAGATTGAGCTCCATTTTTTCGCAAATCTTGTAATGCAAAAAAGTTTCTACCTGTATGATTGACTGCAATATCCAAAACTACCGGAATCTCCTCAGCTAGATCAAGAAACATGTCATATTGTCCACTCTGGTGATCTTTTTCGGAAAGACCAGTCAGTCGTCGGTTAATACTAAAATAATCACTCGTGTTGTACCCATGCACTGTGTCTGAGGCAAATATCGGATTTAGATACAAAGCGCCGGCAATAGACTTTATATAACCAATTTGGTTAATAATTCCTTTCAGTGTGCCACCGGCAAAGTTGAGATTGTCATATAGATCGCGGTCTTTTTTGTGTTGAAGGCCGAGCCACGTTCTCCATGCCTCGGCACGTACAATCTTGTCGTCCGACCAAAGATCGGGATTGTTGAATCTATCTACCATGATTTGATAGACGGGTTTCTCAAGTTTTTGTACCCATGAAGGGGTAGGAAAAATGTGTCTCTCTGAAAGTTCTTGAAAGTAGGGAAGCAAGGACACTGACCTTGTGGCTAAATCTGGGATTGCCATGATCTGTCCTAATCGTGTCTGAACATCGGTCTGTTGATGTTCCAATTCACCATTAACAAAATCATTAAACCCATTTTGCATATAGTAATAAAATGCATCAGGGTCATCTGCAAATAACCTAGGGAAATTACAAATAACACCACCTAAGCCTTGTTTTGGGGGATAAAGAGGATCTTGACCGTCTTTAATGAAGTAAGTATTGCCGGTTGTTAAAGAAACAGTAGGATCCTGATCAGGTAAATCTAATCTTTCACCCATAAAATGGTATCGTTGATGATACTGTCTTATAGTATAGTGTTTTATTTATTTATTATCAAGGATAGATGGAAGTTCGGTGATACCATCCTCACCGCTAAAATGACCTTTTCCCCGTTCAATTATGATTTTTGCACCGAGCATTTCCTGAAAAATATCGGCCTCACTCAATGGCACCCAATCATCGTCATCGGAAAAAATGCATACAAATTTGGACGAACGCTCACGCACTCGAGTAAAATCTATCGGTCGGTCAATCCATGGGGCGGCGATTGTTTTTGTACTTTCATCAATGAGTGCTTTTGCCGAAAGATGTAGCCATGGTGCAACAAGAATTACTGTACCTGCTTTTGGCTCATCTGGAAGAGCTTCGAGATATCTTAGTATGGTTTGACACCCAATTGAATGTCCAATAAAAACCGTGTCTTGATCTGGCGATCCAGCAAGATTGGTGAGCGTTTCAACCCAGGGCTCAATTTTGGGTTCATTTGGGTGCGGCATCATTGGGACATGTACTTCGTATTTTAGTTCCTGTAACTTATTTTTTGCCCAAGGAAACCATCCTTCTTGCGGATATCCGTCCCATCCATGTATGATGTATGCCTTTTTTTTCACGATGTAGCCTTTGCCGAGTCTGACTCGGCTTTTGTTTGTAGGTTATCCATGACTGAACTCATAGGATTTTGTTCAGATGGTTTTTCAGCCGGTGGCTGTGGTTGATTGGGGTCTGTAGGTATTTCTTGTGGAGTTGGCGGAGTCATAGGTTCTACAGCAGGAGTCGTTGGAGTAACGGGTTCTTGTGGCATTTCCATAGGTGGAGTTGTATTGTCTGTCGGAGGTGTCGGGGATGATGGTGTGTCGGAAGCAATTAACGGATTTGTACTATTGTCCGCCGGTGCTTCATTTGGCATCGCTGGTGGTTTGACTTGTGACGAAGATGTCATCATATCAGGTTGCCCTGCGGTTGGTGGCATAGTAGCATTATTGACCGGAACTGGATCTTGTGCTGGAAGTGGTGGCAAATTTACCTCATCTGCTGGAGTTGCGGGTGTGTCAGAAGCCGGTGTTGCTGGTGGTGTTGTGGTTTGTGGTGCGGTATTCTCATTAGTATCTGTTTCTGTCGAAAAACCCATTGCCGCATCAAACTCTTCTTTAGTAAATCCTTTTAACACTGTGATCTGACCGTCATCCTTTTCAATTTTGGTGACCGGAGTGCCGGCAAAATTGTTGTAAAGATTCAACATTTCTGTGAGAAATTCACGATTGGATTAAAGATTTTTTTCTTCAAACGGAATATTTTTAGATT
>CAYNLS010000079.1:3306-5260 GCA_964398125.1 uncultured Gammaproteobacteria bacterium | reverse complement strand
GTAGTCGTAAACGTTCGTTTACGAAATCTGATGCGCGAAATGGTAAGGAAAGAAGGGGGTACCATACGGTACCCCCCGTATAAATATTTAAACTTTGATAATGCGGCTATGATCGCAGTTGCCGCAAATTATCGTGCAGAAAGAAAAATGTTTATTAAAGATATTGAAAAATTGGATCGTGTGCCGAGATTGACGCTTTAGTCTCGTTCCAGATTCTGTCGCTCGTCACCTCGAAAAATGCGTAAAGATAGCCCGCATTGTTTCAAGGTCTCTGACTCGCGACACCTGTTCCGCCTGTTAAAATTGTATAATATCCTATGCTAATACTTAAAAATCTTAATGTTTCAATTGAAGATAAACAAATTCTTAAGGGAATCAATTTTGAGTTTGAAAAAGGAAAAACGTATGCAGTCATGGGTCCGAACGGTTCGGGGAAATCCACACTGGCATATGCGATGATGGGTCATCCGGCATATAAAGTTAAAAGTGAAAAGTCAAAAGTTAAAAGTTCAATATTGTTAATGAGTGAGAAAAGTAAATATGAGGATATCACTGATCTTGAAGCCAATGAACGCTCGGAGAAAGGATTATTTCTCTCATTTCAATCGCCACTCGCGTTATCTGGTGTCAAAGTTTATCAACTCTTACAACTTGCTTTAAACGGTAAAAAAGATCCGCTTACGATCCGTGAGGAGGCAAGAAAATATGCAGATGAACTCGGCATAAGCGAAGATTTATTAAATCGTCCGCTAAACGAAGGTGCCTCTGGCGGTGAGCGAAAAAAAATGGAGGTTTTGCAGGCCGCGGTTTTAGATAAACAAGTACTTATTTTCGACGAAGTTGATACCGGAGTTGATGTCGATGCTCTGAAGCACATTTCCAAGTTTTTAAAAAGGCATCAGCAAAATAAAACATATATTCTCATCACACATTACAACCGGATCTTACATCATCTTAAACCTGATTATGTATTAATTATGATAGCCGGTAAAATTGTGAAAGTGGGAGATCATAAACTTGCAAAATATATAGAAGATAAAGGTTATCAATCAGTTCTATCATGACAACACAACAGGATGATTTACAATTCGACTACAAATTCGGCTTTTCAATGCCCGAAAAACCTATTTTTAAAGCGGAAAAAGGTCTGAATGAAAAAATAGTCCGGCAAATTTCGGCGATAAAAAAAGAACCCAAATGGATGACAGATTTCCGTGTGAAATCTTACAAAATTTTTTTGGAAAAGAAAATGCCCACTTGGGGTGGCGATTTATCGAAAATCAATTTTGACGAAATTTATTATTATCTCCGTTCGACCGATAAACAGGTAAATTCTTGGGAAGATTTGCCAAAAGAAATAAAAGAAACATATGATCGTATCGGAGTGCCGGAAGCGGAAAAAAAATTTCTTGCCGGAGTTTCCGCTCAGTATGAATCGGAGGTGGTTTATGAAAGCATCAGTAAAGAACTTGAAAAAGACGGAGTAATTTTTTGTGATATGGATACCGGACTTCGTGAACATCCGGAAATTGTAAAAAAATATTTCGGCACACTCATACCTCCACATGACAATAAATTTGCGGCGCTAAATTCGGCGGTTTGGTCTGGAGGATCGTTTGTGTATGTACCAAAAGGTGTTCATGTAAAACTTCCACTTCAAGCATATTTTAGAATTAATTCGGAAAGATTTGGACAATTTGAAAGAACTCTCATCATAGCAGAGGAAGGAAGTAGTGTGCATTATATTGAAGGATGTACCGCTCCGATCTATACCTCCGATTCATTACATGCTGCAGTTGTTGAAATATTTGTTAAAAAAAATGCCCGTGTTCGCTATACGACAGTTCAGAACTGGAGTAAAAACGTTTATAATTTAGTTCCTAAACGTGCAGAAGCAGAAGAAAATGCCATCATGGAATGGGTTAATGGCAATATGGGCTGCCTCACGGGAGAT
>CAYNLS010000079.1:0-3296 GCA_964398125.1 uncultured Gammaproteobacteria bacterium | reverse complement strand
CCATCATGGCATGGGTTGACTGCAATATCGGTAGCCAGCTCCCAATCAAATATCCCAGTGTTTATCTCATGGGTGATGGAGCTCGTGGTGAGGTTTTATCAATCGCTTTCTCGGGTAAAGACCAGCATCAAGATGCAGGAGCAAAGATGCTTCATTTTGCTCCCAATACTTCATCGCGAATCGTATCAAAATCAATCTCAAAAGAAGGCGGGCGTACTTCATACAGAGGATTGGTCACGGTATTTCCAAAAGCTAAGAATTCTTCAGTTTATGTTTCTTGCGATGCTCTTATTCTTGATGAAGCGTCAAGATCAGACACATATCCTTACATGAAAATAAAGGAAAATGATGTCGAGATTCAACATGAAGCAACAGTGGAAAAACTTGGTGATGAAAAATTATTTTATCTTATGTCCCGTGGACTTAAAAAATCCGATGCTGAAAGCGCTTTGGTCTTAGGATTTATGGAACCGGTTACCAAAGAAATACCGCTGGAATATTCAATAGAACTAAATAGATTAATTAAATTAGAGATGGCCGGTTCAGTCGGTTAAATTGAAACAAGTCTCCATTTGATACCTTGTTTTCTTGGCTGACAATGGGATTAACACCAACGAGTGTCCCAAGTCAACAGAAAAAAGGTATCTGCATTCGACTTGTTTCAGATAATTCTTATTTAGAAATATGCAGTTCATAAATTTAAGCAAAACAAAAAAAGACCATCTTATTTTTGATAAAAAAGGTGAGGAGTATATTGTGTTTTTTCATAACAGATCAGGAAAATTAACCTTTGAAATTACGCAAAGCGATATTAAGCTTGATATTTATGGACTTTTTACAGGTAAAAATGCCGAAGAATTTCATATTGAGACTATTCAACATCACAAAGCTCCAGGTTCGCTTTCCAATTTACTTATAAAAGGGGTTTTTGAAGATAAATCAAAGTTCATTTATCAGGGACTCATACGACTCGAAAAATCGGCACAGCAAAGTCATGCTTATCAGAAAAATCAAAACTTGATTCTGTCGCCCGGAGTCTTTGTCGATTCGCGGCCATTCTTGGAAATACTTGCCAACGATGTTTTTTGTACTCATGGATCGACAACAGGGAAATTAAACAAGGATCAACTTTTCTATGCAGAAAGCCGAGGATTGTCAAAAAAAATGGCCCGCGGAATGCTCATTAACGGATTTATTGATGAAATATATAATATAGTGAAGGAAAAAGTACCCACATTTCGATTACAAACCTAAATATGTTAGATTTAAAAAAAGATTTCCCGATTTTCGCAAAACAACCGGAGTTGGTCTATCTTGATTCTGCCGCAACTTCTTTAAAACCAAAATCAGTTTTGGATAAATTACTTGAATATTACACGGATTACACTGCAAATATTCATCGTGGGATTTATAAAAATGCCGAAAAGGCGACTCACGAATATGAAGAAACTAGAAAAATTGTTGCAAAATTTATTAACGCAAATCGTCACGAAGAAATAATTTTTACCCGTGGTACAACCGAAGGTATAAATCTTGTTGTGTCAACATTGGGTATTGATTCAATTGAACGTGGTGATGAAATAGTGGTTAGTCGTATGGAGCATCATTCCAATTTTGTACCGTGGCAACAACTCGCATTTCAAACTGGAGCTGATTTTAAAGTTATAAATATCAATAAGAATTACGAATTACAAATTACTAATTACGAAAAGGGAAAATTAAAAATTGATTTGACTGGTGTAGTTACAAAAAAAACGAAAATATTAGCACTGGTTTTAGTTTCAAATACTTTGGGAACGATAAATCCTCTTAAAGAAATCATTGCGCAAGCAAAAAAAATCAATCCTGAAATTATCACGGTTGTTGATGCTGCGCAAGCTGTCCCACATATGCAAGTAGACGTGCAAGATATAGGTTGTGATTTTTTGGCGTTCTCCGGACATAAGATGCTTGGTCCAACAGGAACTGGAGTTTTGTGGGGCAGATATGAATTATTAAATGAAATGTCACCTTATCAATATGGAGGCGATATGATTCGTCAGGTGAAGATTGAGGAAACCACTTTTAATGATTTGCCGCATAAATTTGAAGCAGGAACTCCACATATCGCCGGTGTTATCGCGCTTAAAGAATCTATAAAATATCTTGAAGAAATTGGCTATAAAAAAATTCGTGAACATGAGAAGCATTTGACTATGTATATGGCAAGAGTACTTTCTTATGAATTTCCGGATTTAGTCAAATGTTACGGGCCAAAAGATATCGGGCACATGGGTGGGATTGTGACATTTTCTTTAAAGGGTTTACATCCGCATGATATTGCTCAAATTTTAGACGAGGATAATATCGCTGTTCGAGCAGGACATCATTGCACTATGCCACTTCATGATTTACTCGGAGTTCCGGCGACAACTCGTGCAAGTTTTTATATTTACAATAATGAAAAAGATGTTGATAAATTGATTTTGAGTTTGAAAAAGGCAGTCAAAATATTGAAATAATATGTCTATATACGGCGATATAATTCTTGATCATTACCACAATCCTCGCAATTTCAAAAAACTTGAAAAAGCGACTGCAAAAGTGCATGTAGATAATCCTTTATGTGGCGATTCAATAGATATTGCCATTTATGAAAAAAAAGGATTGGTCGGTGACATTGGTTTTGTCGGACAAGGGTGTGCTATCTCTTTGGCCTCGGCATCACTTTTGACTGAATATATAAAAGGAAAATCAAAGTCAGAAATAAAAAAAATTGATCCCGATTTTGTGTTAGGATTGTTACATATTGAGCTTTCCCCCAACAGGATAAAATGTGCACTTTTACCTTGGGAAGGAATTATGAAATTGCTCTAATTAATCTAATTTCTAAATTTTTTTAGGTCAATTAGTAATTAGAATAATTAGAAATTTTTTAATATGGCAGATCAAGCACCAAAAAATCCTGGCGCTCCGTCAGGCCCTGTAAATATTAGAAATACTAAAGTACATGTTGATCGCGATCTATGTATTGGTGCGGCAACTTGTGTCGCGATAGCACCAAATACCTTTCTTCTTGACTCAGAAGCAAAAGCTATCATTGTAAATACTGCAGAGGTGGATACAGATGACTTTATACTGAATGATGCTCGAGACTGTCAGGCCGCCGCAATCATCAAAGAAAATGCCGAAGAATCCGGAGCGCCCTATATCAGCCATCACTGGATCGGCGGCTTTTTGACCAACTGGGAGCAGGTGCACAAAAATTTAGAAAAGATTCGCCGCCTCACCGAAGAAGAAAAAAACAACGCCTGGAA
>CAYNLS010000078.1:0-5266 GCA_964398125.1 uncultured Gammaproteobacteria bacterium | reverse complement strand
TCCGTCGTCTGGTAGGGTTATTAAAAATTCCTGTGTTGACTTCGAGACTGGGAATAGATCTTATCGAATCAGACAATAAATTATATGTAGGTCGACCGGGAACTTACGGAGAAAGGGCAGCGCATTTTGCTATCCAAAACTCCGATCTTATAGTCGCCCTTGGGAGCAGACTTTCATCGTCCACCATTGGTCACAATCCCAAAGATTTTGGTCGTAATGCAAAAAAAATCATGGTCGATATCGATCCTGAAGAGCTGAATAAACCAAGCATTGATTTGGATCTAAAAATCAATCAGGATGTAGTCGTACTCACGAACTCACTTATAAAAAAACTTACTAAGGAAAAACTCCCGAAATATGACGCTTGGATTAAACAATGCAATTTTTGGAAACAAAAATATCCTGTTGCTCTTCCTGAATATCAAAAAGAGCATCCAATCAATTCATACTATTTTCTCGATAGATTATCAAAGTTGAGTGGGGAAGGGGTTACGATAGTTGTTGACACTGGGTCTTGCTTTCATGTTGCGAGCCAGACCTGGAAAGTCAAAAAAAATCAACGATTTCTTACAACCGGGGGCATATCGACAATGGGTTATTGGCCAGCAGGTATTGGAGCTCATATGGCAAATAGAAAGAATCAAACAATAATAATTACGGGTGATGGCAGTATGCAGTTTAACATCCAAGAGCTGGCAACAATAAAGCAAAATAAGCTGCCTATTAAAATTTTTAGTTTCAACAACAACGGGTATTTATTGATCCGCCACACACAAGCAAATTACATGAATAAAAGACTTATCGGGGTTGATGAAAAATCGGGACTTTGGTGTCCTGATGCTTTGAAAATTGCCGCATCGTATGAAATAAAAGGCGTGCGAATAAATTCGGTTAAAGAAGTCGATCAAAAAATTCAAGAAGTGCTTGCTTATAAAGGTCCTGTATTATGTGACGTAGTCACTCAAGAATGGCAACCACTGATACCTCGTCTTGCTTCAGATAAAAAGCCCGATGGTCGATTGGTCGCTAAACCTTTTGAAGACATGTTTCCATTCCTACCTAAAGAAGAACTTGAGTCTAATATGATTAAATGACCTTTTTATACCAGGATAAAATGGATTTTGCCGTTTTTCTTAAAGATTTTTTTGGTTCCCAGCCGATTTTTTTCTTTATTTTTGAATAATCTAGAGACTGATAGGGGATTTCGTTTTTAGCATTGTTTAATATTTTGTATTTTAATTTTCTTTTTAAAGAACTTTCAACAATCTTGATCAAATCAAGCACGGATACGGTTTCCTTTGAACCAAAATTAAATGCCTGGCCAATGACTGATTCCATATTTTTAGCTAGCATCAAATATCCGCGAGCCACATCTTTAACATAAAGATAATCACGAATATATTTACCGTTGCTTCTCAATGATAAGACTTGGTTGTTTATCAAAGATTTCATAATCCCGGGAACGATGCGTGAATAATTCGAATCACCCTCACCATAAATATTGCCGAATCTTGTAATGACAACCGGCACTCCATATGTTTTGAAATATGAATAAGCTATTAGATCTGCAGCAGACTTTGAGACTTCATAAGGATGATCTCCCTTCAAAGCATCTGTTTCAATATATTTTTCTTTTGAAAGTTTGCCGTATGCTTTATCGGATGATGCAAAAATGACTCCTTTTACTTTTGGGTACAAACGTGCAGATTCGAGAATATTTACCGTACCACGAATATTTGAATCCATGGTGCGGCGTGGATTGTAATAAGCTGCATCAACCAAGGGTTGTGCGGCAAGATGAAAAATAAAATCTACCTCATATTTTGTAATGAGATCATAAATACGTTCAAATTCGACGATATCAACAGGGGCAATCGTAGTTTTTTTGTGTAAATTTTGAGTGTAAAAATACGATTTAGGATCAAGCGCTTTATAAGTTGTGATAACATGAGCTTTTTCTTTTAAAAGTTCGGAAACTAAATGAGAACCCACAAAACCCGTGCCACCAGTGACCAAAATAGTCTTATCTTTTAATGATTTCATTTCCATACTTTCCAGGGAGGATTTTTACCAAGCCAAAGTTTATTTAAATCTTCAAGCTCCTTATAAGTGTCAATAGCATACCAAAACCCCTCATGTCTATAAAGCGAAAGTTGTTTCTCTTTTGAAAGTCTCTTAAGTGCCTCATGTTCCATTTCACCATGCTTGAGGTAATCAAATACACGTTTATCAAAAACCATGAATCCGCCATTGACCCAGTCTGAGAGCACTGGTTTTTCTTTAAAACCCGAAACTAGATTTGCGTTATTGACCTTGACAAGACCATACTTTGATCTTGGGTGCACACCAGTTATTGTGCCTATCGTTTTTTGTTTTTTATGATATTTGAGAAGTAATTGCGGGTCAATATCGGCAACTCCGTCTCCATAAGTAACCATTAAATATTTGTCGTTTTTGGGAATATATTCTTTACAGCGAAGTATTCGTTCTCCTGGCAGAGTATCGATACCCGTATCTACAAAAGTTATTTTAAATCGATCCAGGTAACGCCTGTTTTCAAAATGAAAATTGGTTTTGTGGGAGTTGGTGTCAAGAGTAAAATCGGTCGTGAACGCCTTTTGATTTAAGAAAAAATCCTTAATGTAATCTGCTTTATATCCAAGAGCTAAAATGAACTCATTAAATCCTGCATAAGCATAAATTTTCATGACGTGCCAGATGATTGGCTGATTGCCGACATAAACCATCGGTTTTGGTTTGAATTCGGTTTCTTCTTTAAGACGTGTTCCCGTGCCGCCACAGAGGATGATGACTTTCATAAATTTACTAGTCTATTTTAAATCTTTTTACCTATTTTGCAAGGAAATCCATCACTGTGCACAGGTATGTTGTTCGCCTTCCATGTATAGAGCACCGCATTTCTCGCATTTCATACGTTTTTCAAAAGTATGACCTTTGTGAGGACAACCTTCCGTTCCGCACGCTGTAAGACCGCCATCAAACTGCTCCTGACTGATAACCGCCCCGCATCCACCTGTACAAATGTATACAGTTTTATCCATATGTATAAATAAATAATAATGTTTCTACTTTATTTTCCTAACAACAGCAACAAGTGTCAACCCCAGAGGTAGACCACCAATCATTTCCTCTGTCTTCAAAATAAAATCAAGAATACTGCGCACAATTTTATTTTTAAAAGATTTTCCATAACGCATCTCTTCATTTATCTGTTTGTGAAGTATCTTTTCATAAAAAAAGTACACAAAGTAACCGACAAAATTCCAAAAAGTAAGAGTCTGTATTTGAGCAGATTTTAAATTTTGTATTTTATTTTTTAAGTCTTTTTTATCATATCTGCGAAAATGTCCCCAAGCTACATCTCGTCTACCATAAAGATGAGAATGGGCGGGGACTGTGATCACCATCATTCCGCCCGGTTTTATAAAACTCCACAAGTTAGCGATAGCTTTTTTATCGTCTTTGATGTGCTCGATGACATCACTCGCAATTGCTACGTCATAATTTCCCTTTCCGGTTAGCTTTGTTATATCACCCTGCGAGACGGGAATATTTTTAAGCTGCGGATCTTTTTTTTTTTTTTCTACCAATTCTGCTTCCAGTCCTATACTGGTCACATCAAACCCTCGGTTTTTACAAAATTTACGAACCAGTCCATTTCCAGCTCCAACGTCAATAAGTTTAGTCCTCTGACGTCTGACGTCAGACGTCCGAAGTCTGGAGTTAATAAATCTAGCAAGATTAGTGATCCTAAGATCATAATTTATTGCGGCTAGATGTTCTTGCTGTGAATTAAGATCCTTTTCTGCTTTCATGTTATATACTCGTTGTTACAAAAATACTATTTCATTCTACCACTTGTTATAGAACTGAATTATCACATTGTACATAATATTTAGATACATTCAATTATTGCATTACAAAAACATATATAATATAATTGCCTAAAATTGCAACTTAAAATATCACATGGCTGACCCAAAACCAAAAGACACGCTTCCTATCCGAGATCAGGTAATATCAGAAATTCCCGTTCAACGATTTATCGATCATTACGAAGTTGCCAACCCAGAAGTAATAGCTGCACTTGAAAAATATCCTTCCTTAGCATATTTACTCGGAAGAGTTACGGATAAACCTCAAACAAGAGACATAAGGTTTGATGGGGTTGAAAGAGATGTAAGGTTTCTCACAGAGGGATCGGGTATGTTTAATCTTGAGCCCACGGACGACGCTATCAGATGGAAAGGGATCTTCAATCATGCCATCGGGACATCTCGTCAAGTATTTGTTGTTGCAAGAATGCTTAAAAATATAACACCCGAACAAAGACAGGCTTTGGAAAGTTCAGGATATGATTTTACAGAGTTTGATACTTTTGATCCCGAGCTTCTTCGTGATTTTATGTTTATTTCACATGTTTCACGCAGGAGCTGGGATGAGCGTAACTGGTACAATCTTGATGATGAAGTTCATCCACCTGGAAGCCCAGGAGAAACAACTGCACAATTTTTAGCTGATAAAAATGCCCCCAAAGTATTTCAAGAACTTATTAGAGTCGAACAACACGCCGAACACCTAGCGAAAGTTGAAAACGATCGCCATGTCTTTCCAAATATTGTTGATAATATTCTCACGTGGTCTGATTGGACATACGGACAAAAGCCAACAAGTTTAACTGACCGATTTGAGCAGATTAGAGAAACAAGACCTGACTTAGTGACTACAGGTGTCTTAGGAATCCTTGAAACATAAGGGAAAGGTTTTGAAAAAACTATTAATGAAGTATTAGGAATTAATCTTTTTGAACAAATGCGTGAGATTAATAATCAACCAATAGAACCATGGGAGGCTGAAATAAGAAGAGCCTACAGCGCACCATCTGGAATCGATCCCAGAGAAGTCTTTCCAACTGTAAACTTCGGCTGATAAAAAGAACTGACCAAACTCTATCGCAATCTGCATGATCACGCATTACCCTAAATGGTATCGGGGAAATATGCGAAGCATTAAGAATACCGATAAAATCCGAGGAGATCTGGCGATAGAATCGATAATCGAAGCAAAAAAACAAGGTTACCAAGTTCTAGTAGCTGATGGTCAAAGCTCCAAGACTTTCACAAAAACTCTCACTCAAATACCGGAGCTCAATCTCATCAAGCGCGGGTCTATGAAAAGAAGACTAGCGAGGAGGCAGGTCATAAAAGAAGCTAAAAAAATAAATGAGGTTAGAGCAATAGTAGAA
>CAYNLS010000077.1:2000-5268 GCA_964398125.1 uncultured Gammaproteobacteria bacterium | reverse complement strand
TATGCTGACAACACTGGCGCAAAAACTTCGCGAAATTGGAAATGATTACGACATGATTCACAATCACACATATCCCGAGTTTATCAATCTGCTCGTTGCTGCGGATATTAAAACTCCGCTTGTCACGACTATTCACGGCCAGCCTTTTGAAGAGTTTGATGAGGCTTTCAGCCATTTTGACGAAACGAGTTATTTGATAAGTATTTCTGAAGCACATAAGAATTTATTTAAAAAAACAAAGATTTATAGAGTGGTATACAACGGAATCAATACCGATCTTTACTCTTACGAAGAAGAAAAAGACGATTATCTGCTGTGGCTCGGTAGACTTTCCCGGGCAAAAAATAAGGATGGTACTTTCCAGGATCCAAAGGGCATACGCTGGGCAATCCAACTTGCAGAACAATCAGGCAGCAGGTTAAAACTTTCCGGAAATGTGGAAGATATGGAGTTTTTTGACAAAGATGTAAAACCTCATTTGAATGACAAGATTGAATGGGTCGGACCGGTGACTTCAGAACACTCGCTCACAAAAGAAGATATAGCCCATCTCATGCAAAAAGCAAAATGTTTCCTCATGACTATAAATTGGTATGAGCCCTTTGGACTTGTGATGGCAGAATCCATGGCATGCGGAACTCCCGTAATCGGGTTTGATCGTGGAGCAGTCAAAGAGGTCATCTCCGATGGAAAAACCGGATTTGTTGTCAATCCTGAAAAAGGTGTCGAAGGCTTAAAAGAAGCCCTGGCTCAAATATCAAACATTAAACCGGAAGACTGTAGACTGCGAGCTGTAAATATGTTTTCTACAGAAACTATGGTGAATAATTATATTCAGTTATATGCAGATATTTTAGAAAAAAAATCATAACTCTATGAAAATTGCCCAGTTTTCTCCCCCATTCATCGCTGTTCCGCCACAAAACTATGGCGGAATCGAACTTGTTGTATACAACCTGACAGAAGGGCTCGTCAAAAACGGACATGATGTAACTCTTTATTCAGCCGGGGGATCCAAAACTAGCGGCAAAGAGATCATGCCTTTCCCTTATGCTTTAGATAAAGAGCACATGGAAAAATTGTTTTCACCTCTTTCAGAAAAATTGTTTTGGATGCACAGTTTTCCTTCCCTATATTACTCCATGCAGGTTTTTGAGGAAGCTAAAAACTTCGACATCATTCATAATCACTTCAACTATATCGGCGTCATGTTGTCACAACTTGTTCGTACCCCAGTAGTAAGTACATATCATGGTGATTTTACATCAGCGATGGCGAGTCCTATCGAAAAGATGATCTTGGCAAAATATATCAAACACCCTTGGGTAGCTATCTCTGAATCTCAAAAAAAACATTGC
This sequence comes from uncultured Gammaproteobacteria bacterium, assembly GCA_964398125.1. Lineage (GTDB taxonomy): Bacteria > Patescibacteriota > Microgenomatia > UBA1406 > GWC2-37-13 > CAYNLS01. The sequence goes on along the minus strand of CAYNLS010000077.1, from coordinate 3,910 downwards.
ACCATTCCTCTTAATTTTGTAGGAGTCGTACCGCTTGGAATTGCGATAGAGACTTTTGAATATGGTGATAAAGATAAAGGTTATGTTGCTTGGCTTGGAAGAATTACTCCAAAAAAGGGATTAAAAGAGGCAATTCAGGTTGCTAAAACTCTTAGATACCCTCTTCATATTGCTGGATTCATAAATCCCCGAGACCAGGAATATTTTGACACTGAGATAAAACCGTTAATTGACAATGACCTTATCAAGATGAAGAAAGAACTAAACATACAGGAAAAGATTGAATTTTATAAAAATGCCAGACTAGTACTTTACCCTGTTTCCTGGGAGGAGCCGTTTGGACTTGTAATGATTGAGTCCATGGCATGCGGCACTCCGGTTATAGGTTATTCTCGTGGCGCCGTGCCTGAAGTTATTGTTGACGAAGAAACCGGATACCTGATCAATCCTTCGCCTGTTGACATTCGTGGTAATTATAGTGTTAAAAAACCAGGGCTTGAAGGCCTGGTTGATGCTGCAGAAAGAATACTGAAGATGCCTGACGAGAAGTACAGAGATTTGAGATCACGCGTGCGCAAACATGTGGAAGATCACTTTACAATAAACGTTATGGTGCAAAAATATGAAAAGATTTATGAGAAAGTTATAAACGACTTCAAATAATCTGCATGGACTCCATAGATGACATTCTAAAAAAATTCGATCCGTTTGAGGATAAATATATATCCCGCGAGTTCCAGTCTTTTGGCGTACATTTGTCAGAAAAACTTGGTGACCCCAGGCATAAAAGTCTTTATATCAAACTTGCCCGTGATGTTCCCCGTCCGATCTTGGAAGAAGCTTTGCGATTTGTCGTCGATGCCAAAGCGCGCAGTAAGGGAGCTCTTTTTATGTGGAAACTGCGACAGATGGGAGCTTGGGAAAAATATTATAAAAAAGGTGCAAAAAAAAAGAAGAAAAAAACTTAAGAATAAATAATAACACCCTAAGATATCTGCTAATATGAATCTATGTTGGTTACAGATACATTTATTAAAAATCTTGAGATTAAATATCTCCGCATTCTGACAGAGCTTCTAAAAAAAGGAAAAATTGATAAAAAATACGCTCAAGATTCTGCAAAAAAATTCCTTACGCTACTTCCTTTCTCGTCAGATGATGACGTACACGACAAAGTAAAATCTTTTTCTGAAAAATTTGAGTTTCTTTCGCCTCTTCATGCATATGTCGTAAAAGAAATTGATCAGAATAAAACAAATCAGGTTTTGGAAAAAATGCGCAACCTTATAAAGGAAAATAAGATCGATGAAGCAGTTAAAACAGTTCAACAATCAATATGAGTTCAATATCCGCCGCTGTCGAATCTGCTGGAGCAGCAATTGCTGAAACTGCATCAGTCGTTCCGGCTGCTGCCGAAGCTACCGCTGTTGGTGTAGAAACAGCTGTGGCAACAGCCCCAAATATAATTGAAACCGTTCCAATAGTCCCCGATCTTGATGCTGCAAAAGTAATAGATATAGCAGCAGACTCGGCAGAAGTTGCTGCAACATCTGATATAGCTATAACCCGAATTGAAGATGTTGCTTCTGGTGCTATCTTTCAACCGGAACCACCTGTCGAATTAGATGTAAATCCTGCTCCTAGAGTCCAGGATTCCCTACCTATTTCTGAACCTACCAAAGAAACATCAAGCACCCAAAAAGAAGAAAATAAAGATCCAACAAAAGAAACTACCAATAAACTAAATGAAGAGCTTAGATTGATACTCAAAGACTATATGGAAGGCAAGATAAACGAGCGAGAAAAAGATGAAAAAACCAGGGAAAATAAAGCACGAAGACAAGAAATGATAAAAAAACTTGATGAACGAAAGAAGCAAGGTGACAACAAACTCACTCCATTTGAACTCG
>CAYNLS010000077.1:0-1990 GCA_964398125.1 uncultured Gammaproteobacteria bacterium | reverse complement strand
AAATCAACTGTTAAAAAATGTTGCCGATGCTCCGAAAACAATTGAAGCGATGGAACAGCGTTTGAAAAGCTTAAAAGACGAATATAAGAGAGTAAGCTCGTTTCCAATAAATGAATCGACTTCCAACACAAATGATGCTCAGGAAAATGCAGAAGAAAGAGAGCTGCTGGCAAATCAAATTGCCGCACAAGCCACGCATATGGCCCGTTTTGGAAACATTACAACTGATAATGTGAACAGGTATTTATCTGTAAATAATAAACTTGAAGATAAAATTGGAGTCAGAGATCCATTTCATAGCGCACTTGTGGACATTGGCGCAATGATAACTAAAAAGATCGATGAAATAGATGTCGATGTAAGAGCCCGTAATATCGCAAAGTCGGGTAAAATCGTCGGAAAATGAATACCTTAATTTTTTTTAAAAATATCCATAAGCCCAATAGGCAATATTTCCAATTCTATTTTCCAGTAAATATTCAGACTTCATAAGCGTCGATTCTTTATCTTCAAACCAAATTACGTGTCTATAATCTTCATCGTCGATATATTCAATTTTGGTTTCCGCGCTCTCGCTATCTTTTTTTACAACACAATTCTTAAGATTACATTTTGGATAAAATTTTTCCTGAATTTGCAGAAGAGTCAATGCTTCTCCTCTTTTTAAAGGTTTGCCTTGTTTTCCTAAAGTCCAGTCATAACCAAACATGCCAAAAACAATTGTCAATTTTTCTGACTCCACATCTTTTGAAAAATCGTCAATCATTTTTTTAAAGTCGTAACCATAAGTTTTGCTACCATCAAGCGGGAAGTTAGGTCCGGGTTCGCCATATGATTTATGGAAATCGTAGGCCATGATCATAAATTCATCCACGTATTTGTCTAAATCTTTTATGTCATATGGTCTGCCGCGAAAATATGTATCTCCGTAAATCGTCATCGCGAAATCAAGATTCTGCTCATCGAGTTTTTCACTTAAATTTCGCACAAACATAGAAATATTGTCTTTGACGTCGGTGAACGGTAAAACCGAAAGTTCAAGATCAAGTACGACTCCATCAAATCCGTACTCGTCAACAATCGCGATGAGATCATCAATGATTTTTTCCTGAATTTTGGCATCTTGTAAGATCTTTAAATTATTTTCAGTATCAAGCATACGAAGAGTAAGTAAATTTTTATCACTGTTGGTATTTTGTGAGAATGTTGATAAGCCTACATAACCAGATTCCGATTTATCAATCCCCTCCTCATTTGCAGCAACGCCGAAATAGATTGCTCGATCATATCTTGCTAATACTTCTGTATCTAAATTTCCTGCAGTCCAGTAAGGAACAAAAACGGATTTTGAAGTGATTGAGTTATCATTTAAGTTTTCAGATAAGTCCCTTGATGTTTCTTGATTTTTAATCTCATCAGAATTTTTTACAGAGGAATCGACCTTATTTTTCAATAAATTAAAAACTAAATATCCAATAAGTAAAAAAGTCGCAATGTAAATAATTTTCCGCATCTGAATATTATACAGCGGAACAGGTGATGCGAGCAATTTTTTAAGCGAAGTAATCAAAATTTACGTCAGAATCTGGAATATAAACTATAAAACAAATGTTCGATTATGGACAGGTAACTTTTTCTGTATAATATTCACATGTCAATAAAGCTGCCGAAAATACATCTCGATTCAGGCAATCCTGAAGATACAAAAAAAGCCAAAGGTTTGATCGGTTTTTTAGATGGCCAAACCACAAACCCAAGTCTTGTTGCCAAACATCCTGAGCTTCAAAAAAGATTTGAAGCCGGTAAAAAACTAACCGAAGATGAACTTCTAAATTTTTACAGAGAGATCGTTTCCGAAATTGAAAAAGAAATTGCGGGACCGATATCAGTTGAGGTAAACGCCAACTGGGAAAGTACCGCAAGCGATATGCTCAAACAAGCAGAAAAAATGTTTAGTTGGGGAAGAAATATTTATATAAAACTTCCTACA
>CAYNLS010000076.1:0-5388 GCA_964398125.1 uncultured Gammaproteobacteria bacterium | reverse complement strand
ATTGTCGCATTTTGGGCCGCTAGTGCACTTTCCCAAGTAAAATTTAGTTCTTGTCGATAGTGCGTTTGAAGAAAAAGATAACGCATAACAATAGGATCTTTAAGGTGAGTCTTTACATCATTAAGGGTATAATAATTTCCTTTTGATTTACTCATCTTTTCACCTTCGACTTGCAGAAATGCATGATGGACCCAGAAGTTCACAAACTTTTTGCCTGTGGCCGCTTCGGATTGGGCAATTTCATTTTCATGATGGACGGGTATATGATCGATTCCGCCGGTATGAATGTCGATCGTTTCTCCAAGATAAGCCATACTCATCGCGGAACATTCGATATGCCAACCTGGAAACCCATCACCCCAAGGACTTTCCCAATGCATAGTATGATCTTTGAATCTCCCGACTCTTTTAAACCAGAGCGCAAAATCCGCAGGATGCTTTTTACCAGGATCAACATAAACTTCATCGCGAACAGCTTGTTTTTTCTCTTCAAGTTTTTGACGAGATAATCGGCCATAAGATCTGAATTTTGTGACATCAAAATAAACGGCTTCTTTAGTTTCATAAGTAAAACCTTTTTCCTGAAGTTTTTTTACAAGATTTATCATTTGTTTAATATGTTCTGTGGCTTTCGTTACTTTATCAGGGCGAATGATATTCAAAGCATCCATTGTCTCAAAAAATTTATCGGTGTAATAATTTGCTACATCCCAGACATTGCCCTGCCCTCCGAATCGGAGGGCGTGCTTTTTTGCACCTTTTTCAAGTTTGTCCTCGCCACTGTCGTCATCGCCACTTAGATGTCCGACATCGGTGATATTCATGACATGATTTACCTCGTAACCCAAATATTTAAGGGTTCTTTTTAAAATATCGTCCATCGTATATTTGCGCATGTGGCCGATATGAGTTTCGTCATACACTGTCGGTCCACAGGTGTAGAGTGTGACTTTTTGATTATGGATTGGTGTGAACTCCTCGATATTCCTCGACGCAGTGTTATAGAGTTTCATGTTTATGTTGATAGTCTAATACTCACCGTGAAAATAATCAATGTTGAAAGATAGTGTTATTAACGTTTATTATTAAAATTACATGAAAAAAATAGTTAACTTATTTATAGTTTTGATTTTCATATTTTCCTTTGCTTATGGAGTTTCTGCCCAACTTGGAGATGTCACACCTGCACCTGAAAGAGAACAATTTTCACTTCGAGAAACGTTATTAAAGCTTTTTAATGTAGGTCTTGACGGTGAAAACGAGCCGACAAAGGCTCCAACCATCACACCCACACCACCAAGTTCAATAGGAGGTCAACAACAAGGGACTCTAAATTTTTCTGGATCTGCCACTCCGCCTCCACAATCTACTTCACAAAGCGGTGTCCAGCAGGTCGATTGGGTTTATGAAGGTCAAGGTGTATGCTGGAGTGCTTGGACAGTGGGTGGAATCTGTACTTTATTTTCTCATGAAGGCGGAGTGACTACTCAATCAATGAAAGATCTCAACCACGATGGGACAGTCGACATAGAATGTTCTGAAGGAAATGGAAGTCGCCAGGCAACTTCTATAAAAAATATTTCGAGTTCTCCAATAACCATAAATTGTGAGCGATATTCTTGTGCAAGTTGTACTTCAGGAAACGGATCTCATGCCCAATGTGATGGTGGTATAGATGAACGAGCAATCAGAGTTTCTGAACAGGTGGTCTTGACTCCGGGATGTACGGCAACTTGTACAGCAAGTGGTGTGACTGGCAGCTGTCTACAAACTCCTGATAATCCCGATAATCCAAATAATCCTAGTCCCACTTTACTCCCAAACACTACAGCCTCTCCAACTGCGACTCCTATTCCTTCACCCGATTTTCCCGGTTTGACACCAACAACATCTGTACCTCCAAATCCGCCATCACAAAATTCTCCGACCGTAATCCCAAGTGGCGTCAGTCCAACTCCAGATTTCAAAACAGAAATAACCGAGACTCAAATAAAGGAAATTCTTCAAAATTTAGTTGATGACGACAAAATAAGTGGCTTTGATCAGAAACAAACCAGACTTACTGGTACAGCCGGTTTTGAAACTGAAATGAATTATCTTTTAAAGTTGTTTATTGAAGCAGGTATTCAAGCTGAAATCCAAAATGCGACAGGAGTGGATGCTCAATATGTTAATATGGTCTGTCCAAAAGATGTCTCTATTTTCAATCTTATTGCAAGAATTCCAGGAAGAAGTAATAATAAATATCTTTTAACAGCGCATCTGGACTCACGAGAACAAAATTTCGATCCTGCACTTCCTGCTCCGGGCGCCGATCGCAATGGCAGTGGAGCTTCAGCAGTTGTAGCTGCAGCTTTGGCACTTGCTGGTCAACAACCAGAAAATACGATAGAGTTTGTATTATTTGGTGGCACAGAACAAGGTCTTTGCGGAAGCGCATTTTATATGCAGACAGCAAAAAATACCAATCAGAATATTCTTGGTGTAATCAATCTAGATATGATGGGAAATGCTGAAGCTGGCGGAGCTCAGTGCATAAATATTGGATATTTGAATCCAGCAGGAAAAAGTATTGTAGATAGAATTGAGTCAGTTCGTGGTAGATTAGCTACAGACCTTACAGTCAAGTCATTTAGCACCAATCTTGATGCTTCAAATCACAAACATTTTCACGATAATGGTATTCCAGTCTCAGTCATCATCGAATGTAATATAAATAACAGATATTTTACGCAAAATGATACTTTAGTTGATGAGAGTGGTAATGAAATACTAAGCATTTCTCAGATTGTAATGACGGCACAGGTCGCCGCAGCAACAATGCTCGAATTAGCACAGACAAGCGGAACCCCAAATCCAAGCGTTACTATCACTCAACCTGTCGGTCAATCTCCGGTGCCTACGACCCCGCAAGCTCCTTCGCCTACCCTTCGTCCGGCAGGATCATTGCTTCCTGTAATGTTTCACACTTATATTTATGAAGAAGAAGTCAATGAATATCCTCCAACATTTATTTACGGAAATTTAAATAGAGCTTACAGTGCTTCAAAAGCTGATCGCGAAATCCGGGGTCTAGCAGCTATAAATGGAAACGTGACTAAAATGTTACTCGTTTCAGAATACGCAGCACTTGAGCAAATTCTCAACAATCATGGTGATGATATCAGAGCGGCGGGTATAACTTGGATAGGTCTTAATGCCGAACGTGATGGTCGAACTCCCGATGACGATCTTAGTAATATTTTTACCACAAACGCTGAGACAAACACGTTAAATCGCATGGGACGACTAGTTGCACAATATGGATTGAAGCTCATGTTTGGTCCGACTACTCCGATGTGGAATCAGTATTTTAAAGGTCAGGAAGGTGATGTTGATCAAATAGCTAATGCGATGTTCGGAGATAATTGTGCACTTGATGGTATAGCATTCCAAGAACAAAATCAGCTCGGAAGTTCTGGTGATGCCACAGGTCGCAAAGATGTTGTTGCTGATCGAACAAAGTTTTTTAGAGAACATCCTGCAAGTTGCGATGATTTCGAAGTTACTGTTCAGATAATGCCACAACAATGTGAACAAAATTTATCTTGGGAACAGTGTCGTGAGTTTTATAGAATGCTTAGTGATCTTACTGGTGACAAACGAGTGGATTCACTTGGTATTTGGGCAAATCCAAATGACTCTGAAAAAGCAACCGCTTTAGAATTTATTAGATTTTTACGTCAATAATTTATGGAAAATATTTTAGCAATCATAGAATACGAATCTGAAAATGACATAATTTTTCTAGATGAAAATACTGAAGAAATTTTTGTCAGTTACAAAAATTATTCCGCAGGTAAAAGTACTGCACTTGCGATCATAAATTCCAGTAAACAAGTGGAATTTACAAGTCGTGGAATGAAAGTGCAAGTCGTGGAAGAAAATCCCAACATGAAAAATTATGTTTTACTCTTTCATCATCAGAGTAATCAAGGATCCAAGCTTGCCGCTTTGGGCAAAGTATATCTTTTATCGGAAAATCATACATTAGTCCGTTTAAATGACGATATAGAATTTTCACAAACCGGTGAATATGCAAAGTTTATAAATGTGCCGCTTCAGGAAATCAGCCTTCAAGTCACAAATACGACTCAAAAGGAAGCCTCTCCAAGCGCAGTTGCACCATTAGTTTTTTTTAAATCTCCGATTTTCATTGTGATTGCGATAATACTTTCCGTCATAGTGTTGGCTGTTTTCTTTATAATTCTTTGGAAAAGAATAAAGATTCGCGAAATATAGCGTCTGTATTTGCTATACTGTAGTTTACATGCGTGGTTTTATATCGGAAAAATTACTTCTTGTTATCAGTGTTTTACTAAATGTCATTCTGGTTTTGGTGCTTGGATATTTTTATTATTACCATATTGAAGTCCGTACACCTTTTGCTGTCAAAATCAGGAAAAATGATCTGCCCCTCGTCAAATATACTTACGGAGTATTAAAGACAAAAGAATTTGAATCAGTACCTATTAAGTTTGATGAAAAAGTAACCAAAGAAACCGATTTTAATTCTCAGAAATTTTATTTTGATGTTGACGGACAAAAAGCAAGCGGCCTCATGTTTTACCCAAAAAAGTCTGGAGTGTATCCTGCGATTGTGATGTTTCGCGGATTTGTGGATCAGACTATTTATGAACCTGGGATCGGCACTCAGCGAGCAGCACAAGAATTTGCAAAAAAAGGTTATGTGGCATTTTCCCCCGACTTTCTTGGCTATGGTGAATCAGATATGCCATCCATTGACCCGATTGAAGAAAGATTTCAAACTTACACAACTGCTCTGGCGCTCTTTTCCCATTTAGAAAATGTCAACGAAGATTTTGATAACGCAAATATTGATCTACAAATTGATAATAAAAAGATCGGTATCTGGGCGCATAGCAATGGCGGGCAAATCGCGCTAACATTACTTGAGGTGACAGGTAAAAACTATCCGACGGTTTTATGGGCTCCGGTGTCAAAACCATTTCCATATTCGATTCTCTATTACACCGATGAATTTGACGATCATGGCCGGGCTTTACGAAGATTGGTTTATGAATTTGAAAAAGATTATGACATCGAACAATATTCACTGGTAAATTATCTTGATTGGATAAAAGCACCGATCCAGATTCATCAGGGTGGTGTCGATGAAGCGGTACCACAAGAATGGTCGGATGAATTTGTGACGGCTATTGAAGAAAATAAAATTGAAGTCGAATATTTTACTTATCCGAAAGCAGATCATAATCTCATGCCGGACTGGAAGACTGCGGTCGAAAGAACGATTGAGTTTTATGAAGAGAAGCTATAATTCTAAAATCGGTTCTTTTCCGTCTTCAACTTTAAACAATTCCTGATTAA
>CAYNLS010000075.1:0-5403 GCA_964398125.1 uncultured Gammaproteobacteria bacterium | reverse complement strand
CAAATAAAACACTTGTTGTTTTTTTGTGGGAAAAGTCACCGAGCGCGACGGTCGATATAATATCATTCTTGATAAGGCTGTAAATTTGGATTTACGGAGTAAAAAACCATGATATTTAGGAAAAGAAAATACCATCAAAATCTTTCTAAATTTCAAAATCGCGATATGACAGATGTTTCCTCTTCCGATTTCTCTGAAAGCTTTAAACCGTTGACTAAAGACGGCTCTCCTGATAGAATAAAAAAATTTTCCTACATTGACGTACACGGAGACCGAAGCGAAAGCTTAAAAAAACAGTCAAAGAAAAAATACATCAGAGATATGGATTTGGAAATTGTGGGAAAGTATATTAATATTGGATATTACCTGGTAATACCGATTTTGATTGGGACTATCTTAGGAATCTATCTTGATTCCAAGTTTGGGACTCAACCGAAATTGACTCTGACTTGTATATTACTGTGAGCAGCATTAAGGATGTATAATTTGTTTACACTAGCAAAAAAAGACAATGCCTGAAGCAAAAGGTCCGCATATCAGCATCAAGGGTGAGGCGCTTTTTAATATATTTGGTTTTCATGTAACCAATTCACTTCTGGCAAGTATTATTGTGACGGTCTTGTTTGTATTTATAGCTTACTATTACTACTCTGAATCACAAAAAACAAAAAAAGGGCCTTTTTATTACGTCTTAAACTCATTTATTTCGATGCTTTACAATCTTTTTTATCCAGTTTTGCAAACGAACACGCCTATGTTTTTTCCACTCCTTGGCGCGTTTTTCTTTTTTATACTTTTAAATAATTGGTTTGGTCTTATTCCTGGGGTTGGATCTGTTCTTGTGAAGATTGTTGAACAAGGAGAGCTTCACACAATACCATTTCTTCGGGGAGGAACTGCAGATCTTAACACCACTTTGGTACTTGCTATAATATCTGTTTTAGTGACACAGTTTTTTGGGTTCAAATTTCTTGGACTCAAGAGTCATATTAAAAAATATCTTGATATCTCAAATCCAATTAATATACCAATTGGTATATTGGAGCTTGTTTTAGAGTTTGCTAGAATTATTTCGTTTTCTTTTCGTTTATTTGGTAATATATTTGCGGGTGAGGTACTTTTATCGGTAGTCATATTTTTATTGCCGACACTTTTTTCGTTTTTTACTTTTCCGATGTTCGGGCTTGAACTGTTCGTAGGTTTTATACAGGCGCTTGTGTTTACTATGTTAACTGCTGTATTTTTAAATATGGCGATACACAAAGCGCATTGATTATGATTAGAAATTAGTAATTATTATAAATTTTTTAACTTTGGAGGTGTAAAAAAATATGGACGCAGAGGCAGCAAAAGCAATTGGTGCGGCAATAGCAATAGGAATTGGGGCAGTAGGACCTGGTATAGGCATTGGTTTAATAGGTAGTAAAGCACTTGAGGCACTTGGCAGGAATCCAGAAGCTGAAGGTTCTATACGTACGACCATGATTTTGGCGATAGCATTTGCAGAATCGGTCGCCATTTTCGCCTTGGTTATCGCATTAATTTTGAAGTTTACCTAAAAAGGGTAGAAATAATTTATGGAAAATTTAGGAATTGATCTCAAATTGATGATCGCGCAGCTAATCAACTTTTTGATACTGTTTGTGGTTTTTAAAAAGTTTATGGCGAAACCATTTTTGAACTTTATAAGAGAAGAACGCAAGAAAGAAGAAGATAAAAATAAGCTTCTTGCCGAACTTGAGGAAAAAGCACAGGGGTTGGACAAACAGAAAGCGTTTTTTAAACAAAGCCAGAAAAAAGAAATGGAGAAAACGATGCAGGAAGTGACACAACGGACAGAAACTTTGCGTCAGGAGCTTATCAAGAAGGCTGAAAAAGAAGCTCAAGACATTTTGGCCAAGGCAAAATCACAGATTGAGGAGGAAAAAGTAAAACTGGAACGCGATATGAAATCACGTCTTGTTACATTGAGTTCGATGTTGGTAGACAAAGGCTTGCAGAATTTTCTGACCGATGAACAAAAAAGACAGGTCACGCAAAACATACTCAAGAATTTACCAAAAAACGTAAATTAATAGGATTTTATGAAAATCGATCCGGTTTTAAAAGAAGAATTAGCAGGTTATCTAAAGCAAAAGATCGCAGATGTAAGCAAGCGAGTAGTTATTGTTGCGCCATATCATCTGGATGATGATGAACTAAAAGCGATCGAGGAAAAATTTTCGCTTTTGCAAAAGACGCAGATAATCCAGGAAGAAGATCCAAGTTTGCTCGGAGGATTTATTATTAAGTTTGGTTCCAAAATGATTGATCTTTCAATCAAAAGTGAGCTACAAAAATTAAAAACTAGCATCTATGAAATCATTTGATAAGTACCTAAGGGAAATTGAAAAAACTTTATCGACTTCGCAAAGACAGAGTATAAAAACCGAAGAAGTAGGTACGGTCATGGAAGTAAAGGACGGCATAGTCCAGCTTCAAGGACTGGATAATGTGGGTTACGGTGAACTTATTCAATTTCAATCCGGTGTAAGGGCAATGGTCATCGATCTGACAGATGAAAGTGTAGGTGCAATCGTTCTTGGTGAATATCTTGATATAAAAGCTCATGATATTGCACGAGCAACAGGTAATACTTTATCAATCCCGGTAAGTGATGGAGTTTTGGGTCGAGTGGTGAATCCGCTTGGCGATCCGATTGATGGTGGTAAAAATATTGAGGAAGGTAAACTTTATCCGATTGAAAAAAAGGCACCCGGAGTTGTTGAGCGACAATCGGTGAATGTTCCTCTCCAAACCGGCATCAAAGCTATCGATTCACTTGTTCCGATCGGCCGAGGTCAGCGTGAGCGCAGCATCGGTGATCAAAAAAAAAAAAAAACTACAATTGCTCTTGATACTATCTTAAATCAGAAAAATGACAATGTCATTTGTATTTATTGCGCGATTGGTCAAAAAAACTCAAACGTCGCAAACACGGTCGAACTTTTGCGACAAAGCGATGCAATGAACTATTCTGTAATCGTAAGCGCATCGGCTTCCGAATCTGCAACTTTGCAGTTTCTTGCACCCTACTCTGCAACCGCAATAGCAGAATATTTTATGGATCAGGGTAAAGACACTCTTATAATCTATGACGATCTTTCAAAACATGCCTGGGCATATCGTCAGATTTCACTTATTCTTAGAAGACCGGCAGGACGAGAAGCCTATCCTGGAGATGTATTTTATCTTCATTCCCGTCTGCTTGAAAGAGCATCACGTCGAAATGAAAAACATGGCGGTGGATCGATCACAGCACTTCCCATCATCGAAACTTTGGAGGGCGATGTCTCGGCCTATATTCCTACAAACGTTATTTCTATTACAGATGGACAGATCGTGCTTGATGCCGATTTATTTAATGCCGGTATGCGTCCAGCTATCAACGTTGGTTTATCAGTCTCGCGTGTTGGTGGCTCGGCACAATCTAAAGCTATCAAACAGGTCTCAGGTAAACTAAAACTCGATCTTGCGCAATATCGAGAACTTAGCGCTTTTTCGCAATTTGAATCGGATCTTGATGCTGAAACCAAAAAGTTTTTAAATCGAGGCTCAAAAATCACTCAAGTTCTTAAACAAAACAAATATAGTCCTTATGATCTTGCCTCACAAGCATCGATCATCTGGGCCGCAACAAACGGATATCTTGATGGACTTGATGTTGCAAAGGTTGAAGATTTTGAGAAAAACTTTTTAAATGATATAAGAACTCGAGGAAAGGCTCTTGTTAAGAGAATAAATGAGAAAAAAATTTTGGAAAAGAATGATGAAGAAGAACTAAAGAAGTTTGTACAAGATAATCTGCCAGAAGAAGCGGAAGAGAAAGTTGTAAAAAAATAATTTATGAATTTAAGATCTGTAAGAAAAAAAATTCGTTCGATACGCAATGTTCGCAAGATCACCAAAGCTATGCAGATGGTCTCTGCCGTAAAAATGAGAAAGGCTCAAGCATCGGAGCTTGAAAGTCGGCCATATCGTGATGGTTTAAATGCAATAATCAATAAAATTGCCCCACATGTGAATCCCGAACATTCTCAGCTTTTGAGTCGTGAAAATGAGGGCGACAGGAATTTGGTAATTTTTGTCACCTCTAACAAAGGCTTGGCCGGTGCTTTCAATGTCACGCTATTCAGATTTTTATTGAGAACCAATATTGATTTTAAAAAGACAGATTTTATCACAGTCGGTTCAAAAGGAGCTCAGTTTGTGAACAGAATGGGCGGAAATATTCTTGCCGATTTTTCAGAAGGCGCGGCGCTTATTCAGGTTTCCGCAATATTCCAATTCGTTATTAATAAATATTTGAAGGAAAATACGTACAGATCCGTATCCGTTGTCTATAATCGTTTTATCAGTACACTTAGATCGGAAACAATGATTGAAAAACTTTTGCCCTTCAGTATGAATATTTCTGCCGAGTCGCAGGAACAAGAAACCCAATTGAATGAATATCTTATCGAACCATCTCCGGAAGCAATAATTGATCAGTTACTCAAAAGTTATTTGGAAGACAGAATTCGTGGAGCTATCATAAGTAGTGAAGCAGTCGAGCACTCAATGCGTATGATGGCGATGAAAAATGCGACCGATAATGCTCAGGATGTGATATACAACCTCACACTTGTCGGCAATAAATTACGTCAGGAAAAAATTACAAATGAACTTTTAGACATGGTGACGGCAAAAGAAAGTGTAGAAGCCAATTAAAAATTTCCGCCATAGGCGGGTCAGCCTTTGGCTGAAGAATTCAATATGACAGAAGGAAAAATCATTTCAATACGAGGAGTTGTCGTAGACATACAATTCTCAGAAGATCAAACACCAAAAATTTACGACGCTTTAATCATTGAAACAAAGGAAAATGCCAATCTTGTGCTTGAAGTTGAAGCCATTCTCGAACCTGGTTTGGTAAGAGCGGTTGCACTAGACAATGTTTACGGACTTCAGCGCGGACTTAAAGTGATGAATACAGGAAAACCTATCCAAGTGCCTGTCGGTGAACCTACGCTCGGTAGAATTTTTAATATTCAGGGAGAACTTGTAGATGAAGGAGCGCCTATTAAAGCTAAAAAATTTTTACCCATCCATCGCACGGCACCGGCTCTTGTCGAACAATCTGTAAAACAGGAGTTATTTGAAACCGGAATTAAAGTCATCGATCTTATCGCCCCATTTATAAAAGGTGGTAAAGTTGCAATTTTCGGTGGCGCGGGAGTGGGTAAAACAGTACTTATCCAAGAAATGATTCACAATGTCGCAAAACAGCACCAAGGTGTTTCCGTATTTACTGGAGTAGGTGAAAGATCTCGTGAAGGAAATGATCTGTGGAACGAAATGAAGGAAACTAAAGTCATTGATAAA
>CAYNLS010000074.1:385-5431 GCA_964398125.1 uncultured Gammaproteobacteria bacterium | reverse complement strand
TCTAATAACAGTAACACCTATTTCTTCTATCTGATTCCATGCATCTTGATGTTCAACATTTGGAGAATGACTTCCACCGAAAATAAGCGGTGAACCTGTAGAAATAGGTTGAGAATAATCAATACTTAAAGTGACTGGTCCCGTACTTACTCCATCAAGTATATTCGGATATTGTGCTTCAAGTTTTTCTCTATCGATTTTCACTTCGTATTCCTTTATTAGATATGATATAAAAGCTGCAGAAAATAAACCGACTATAAAAAAGAATATTATGATAACAATCATCTTTGCAAATTTTCGGGTAGTCATTCGCATGTTTTATTGTACAAAAAAAATGATAAATCAGTCATTTAAGATAGCTTTAAAAGAGTGAGTATAGTTGAAGAATATATATTTACTGTAGGAATTTTCTTTTAAGTCCGAGGAAGGTAAGACCCGATCCAATCGCAGTAAGTACTCCACCAATTGCTCCAAACTCTGGAACAGCAAGAGTTATATTGATTATTGCTATATCAAGTTCTAATCCTGATCCAGCCGTAAAACGTTCTACTGTTCCTGTATTGCTTCCACTTCCTTCTGGTGCAGTAGCCGAAGCAGTTGCTGTATCACCTTGTACACATTCTGAACTAGGATATGTAACTAAATAATCCCCTGAGGAGTTTGTTGTTGTATTGCGTACATTTCCGTCACAAACTACTGTAACTGCAGCGCCATTTACTTCGTTTCCTCCACCATCAAAAACTGTGCCTGTAATAACAGTATCTATAGTTTGAGCTGTAACACTTGAGACGATAGGTAATACTACAAGTAATGCAGATAAAAATAGTGACTTCATAATATTATCTTTCATATAGTAATACTATATGATTCCATTATAAAAACCTAGTAAGAATATGTCTAACAGATTTTCATTCATCACTCATTTAAGCAATCGTTTGTAGAAAATCGCCCAAAATGCGCCAAAATAAATCATAAACAATACCATACCCAAATATGTATGAAAAAGCTTCAGCATGATCTGCGGAGAAAAATAGACTCCAACAAGGATAAGTAAATATACTCTCATGATATTTACTATAAAAAGTCCGATAAGGGCAGGTACAAAAGCAAGAATTAATCTTTTTCTATCAAACCTTTTCCATTCAACAAGTGCGATGAGTATATATAGTACACTAAACAGAAATATTGATTCTACGCCCGAACAAGCTTGCTCTATGCGTACTGCAAAATCATCGACCATGAGCGTCAAATATCCGATTTCACGAACAGGAAACGAATGCAAAGATAAAAGAAAAGATACGCCTTTCAATACGACTCCGCTGAAGTATGGCCAAAGCCTCCAGACTTGAAAAATTGCAAAATAAAATACTATCGAGATTGATAAACAGATAATTATTACCTTTTTATATTTTTGGACGAAGTACTTTATAAATTCAATTCCGAAGACACCGATGACGAGTAAAATAGGGATTAAAATGGCCAGAAAATGAGTAAAAGTCGAAAGAGGAAGATTCGAGTTAAATCCTTTTTCAAGTAACAGCTGTCCGGCTACAGAAAAGAAGAAAGGAATTGTGGCAAAACTTAAAAATATAAAGATGAGATTTTGTTTTTTGTATTTAAAATTTTTTATATCGAAAATTGTATCTCTAGTGAGAATAAAAAATGCTATAGCAGAAAACAGCACCATTTTCCCCATATTTCCGTATATAAAGAAGTGAAAGCCGTAAAGAAGTTTTGTAGATATGATCCACGGGCCGAGGATACCGGTCACGAGAATAAATAATATAGAAAAAACTATGACTTTAGTGATAAAAGAGCGAAATCCGGCAGATTTATTTTTTAAAAACGGGATTTCCATGATTTTAATCTGCCGTAGGCTATGAGCGACAGACTACCAGCCATTATACCAGTTATAGCACCAAACTCCGGAACCGCGGTAGGCAACGGATTATCGGTCGGAGTGAGCTCAGGAGCGGACTCAAGAATGATCTCCGGCATGCTTACATTCAGAGCAAAAGTCACTGCTTTTGAAGCACTCCCCGATCCTGTCTCGGTAGTCACTGAAACATCGACAGTATCGAACTGTTCACATGCAAGATTGTCAAATGTGACTGAATAGTTACCATTTACACTGGTCAAGTCGGTAAGAGTAGTAGATTTACATGTAATAGAAACTTCGACATTCTTTGCCACAGTCAAATCTGCATTTCGGACTTTCCCGCTTACGGTTTTCGGTTGTCGATCTTCTGCCGCATAAGATATAGGAGTAAATAATGAGATAATTATTGCTAAATACGTTGTGACAGCTATATATTTCATAATAGTTGTATAAATGTATAACAATATCAATATTGCACAAAAATACTAGTCTGTAAACATTCTTAAGAAGGATTATGAATAAATGTTATGTAAAGGAGTAAAATTTAGGCTACTTTTCTTCTTAGTTTAAAGTACGCAAAAGCCGACCCGGCAGCTGCAAGTACTCCGGTGACTGCTCCAAATTCCGGCACTGCGGTAGTTTCTGCTAAGAAAACAACATTAAAGTTTATGATTGGACCAATACCAGCTTCTTTGGTTGCAGTTGCACTTTCACCATTGAATGATGCATTTAATGTAGCTAAAGCTCCACTTTCACAGACACCATCTGCAAAAACAACCTCAAAATCTCCATTCGAATCTGTAGTATCGTTCAAAGTTGTACCATTACATTCAACAGAAACTGAGGCGCCATTGGCGTTGGCTGACGAGGAAGTTTTTATTTTCCCTCTTGCGGTTTTTTCCGCAGCAAATACAGTTGAGCTAAGCACTAGTGTAGTTAACAATATAAATAAACTCGAAGCTAAGTATTTACTATATTTTCTCATACATCATTAATATAAACATAATACACGAAAATTTATGCAAATATAGTAAAAATTATGTATGAAGTGATGAAGCGGACCTCGTCTCGCCGAAGGTTCAAGAAGCTCGACTTCGCTCTTTTGAGCTTCGTCGAAGCGAAGGCGGACGTGACGGGATTCGAACCCGCGATCTCCTCCGTGACAGGGAGGTGTGTTAGGCCAGCTACACCACGCGTCCTATTTTAGCTATTAGTCGTTAGCTTTTAGCAAATTAGATCTAATCAATAATCGTTCCAATCAGATTATTACCTTTCAATTCAGTAATTTTAACACGTTTCAGCTTTCCTGTCATATCATTCTCCAATAATTAAAATTCCGTCATATAAACTACTATGATACATTAAATATGTATTAAATTTAGATTGTCACAATAACGTATTCGTTTGTATAAAATAACTATATTTATATCCATATGGTCACTTGACAAACCTATAATAATAGGGTATACTTCTACTCAGATGCTAAGGTTTTTCGCCCTGTGCTGAAAAGCTTTAGCATTTTTTTATGGGTAAAATAAAACTTATAGTAGTATTTTTAATACTACTTTTTGGTTTTCCACAATCCATATCAGCTTCTGTCAAAGAAGCAGGAAGTTCTGCTCAAGTGATCTCTCTTGGCAAAAAAACAGCTCCAGCAGATGATACGGTAGAGATCAATCTTAAAAGAAATGTCATACGTGAAGTACTGGCTCAATACAACTCGCCTTTGCTTGATCAAACTGATGCATTTATTGAAACGTGTACAAAATACAAAATCGATTGTTACTTACTCCCCTCAATAGCAGGTCTTGAATCCGGTTTTGGTAAACATATCCTTCAAGGCTCATTTAACCCATTCGGTTGGGGCGGTGGCTTACTTATATTTGATTCATGGGCAGATTGTATAGATGCAGTCGGAGCCGGTTTAGCTCAAAATTATATAGCACGTGGCGCGGATACTATTGAAAAAATGGGACCGATTTATGCTGCAAGTCCTACTTGGGCAGTGCGTGTGAGATTTTTCCACAATGAATTTGTAGCGATGGAAGCCGAAAAACAATTGTATTTTTCAAAACTTGCAGTAGAATTGTAAGCATATCATATGTATACATACAAACGTACTAACCTCAAAAAAAACACCATCGAACTTGCTTTGAAAGTGCCAAAAGAAGATATAGCCAAAGAATATGAAGTCACCTTTAAAAAACTCATGCAGGAGCTCGAGGTTGAAGGATTCAGAAAAGGTAAAGTACCAAAAGATATTGCGGTAAAACACCTTAATCGTGATCTTGTGTACGACCGTCTTATAAGGACATATATTCCCCGAGTTTATTCTGAAATCATAGAAAAAGAAGATCTTAAACCGATAATTTCCCCAAGAATCGATTTTGCAAAAGCAAACGAGAAAGAAGATTGGGAGATCAAATTTACGACAGCGCTCGCTCCCGAGGTGGTTTTAGGTAAATATAAAGAAAAGATTATAGAGGCTAAGAAAAATCTTGCAGAATCAGATATTTGGATTCCTGGAAAAAGCAAAGAACCGACACCGGAAGAGAAGGAAAAAAGAAAACAAGCTGAGTTTCAAGCAGGACTTCAGGCTCTGCTTTCTGAAGCCAAAGTCGAAATTGCCGATGTCATACTTGATGAGGAGGTGGAAAAGCGCCTTACTAAACTCGTTGATGATGTACAAAAGGTCGGTTTGACGATGGATTCTTATCTTAAGTCAAAAAATATTACGAAAGAACAAATAACAGATCAGATCAGAAAAGAAATCAAAGAAAGTTACAAAATAGAATTTATACTTCAACAAATTGCTGACACTGAGAATATCAAAGTAGAACAAGTCGATCTGGAGCGTATATTTGCTTCAATAAAAAATGAGAAGGAAAAGGAAACGGCCAAGAAAAATGCCTATTATTACGCTGCTGTTTTACGAAAGCAGAAGACACTTGATTACATAAATAGCCTGTAGTATACTTAAAACTATGAATTCACATAGCTCCAAATCTACAAATATTTGGAAAAACAATCGGAAGGACAGCCTGGAGAAGGAAAAAACACTTGACTCCTTAAAAAAGGTAAATAATGCCTTTGCTAAGATGGAAGATGGTATGTTTGAACAGATTCTCAATAGTTTTATACATATCTTCCCATTCATCGTCAAACGC
>CAYNLS010000074.1:0-375 GCA_964398125.1 uncultured Gammaproteobacteria bacterium | reverse complement strand
AACAGGAACAGGTACAAACTAGACTTGAAGGCGGTAATCTTTTTAGTTTTCAGAAAATCGAAGAAGATAGACAAATCGCCGAGATCAAGGAACTCATCAAACAGATAAAAGAAGAGGTAGAGATGATAAAAAGAGCAGATAAAGCACTCTCCGCTGAAGTAAAAGATATTGAAAAAGTCACTTTTGAATCACTTCCAGAAAAAAGTGGCATTTATCATGTTCGTGTGCTTGAAGTATTTCTTCGAGTCCTGCAAAATATTCGACTCAAAATCGGTGAATCACGAACTTGGATGGAAGCTATGATGACTAAAAAAGCTAAAAGAGGATCACTTTTTGCCTCAAGAGCTCAAAAGAAAGGTACTCAATATTCTCTTT
>CAYNLS010000073.1:0-5557 GCA_964398125.1 uncultured Gammaproteobacteria bacterium | reverse complement strand
GAAGATGATGAATTAAATAATAATATTGTAAAATCTATAATCGTTGTTAGTTTTAATGAAGAGAAGTGCGTGAACAGCGGCGGAGAGTGGGACGGTGCAAACTGCAGTTGTAATAACACTCAAAAAAGGCTCTTAAATGGAGAGTGCAGATTTAAACAAAATCTTTTTGAATTAAATGGTGTTTTATATAACATTAGTGTAGATTCTAATAATAATAGAATACTTTTTTTTTTTGTTTTAGGATTAGAGTGTGTTCCATTTATCAAAGAAATGGGCATAGTTTTTTGGTTAAACAATGAAAAATCTTTTTACATAACTTTAAATCCAGATTTAAGCAGGTTGACATTAAGAGAGGATACTGGCAAATGGATATTGTTAGTTTCTGGAATAAGCAGTAACGAGTTGCTACTAGCTTCAGAGGCTTTAAAAGAAAAAAGATCAGAATTAACATCTTCAGACACTTGTGTAGTTGGACACATTGATTCAGTGTCTATTCAAAAAACAGGTTGTTAGATATGAAACTAAATATGAAGACTACAAAATTTAAAAAACAATTGAGTTTACAATTAAATTTGTATCTTTTAGCTTTTTTTTTAATTTCTGCATAAGCCATCGGGAGCATGACATTTTGTATAGCAGTGGTGCGGGGAAGAAGATTAAAGGCTTGGAAAATAAATCCGATTTTACGATTTCTTATACCGGCAAGCTCGTCATCTGAAAGTTTGGATACGCTTTCACCATCAAGAATATAATCACCTCGTGTTGGCAAATCGAGTGCGCCCAAAATATGCATAAGAGTAGATTTACCTGACCCTGACGGGCCCATTATCGCAACAAATTCGCCCTTCTTTATCTCAAAGGAAATATCGTCAAGCGCCACTGTTTCAACAGAGCCGGTTTTGTAAATTTTTGAGATATGAGATACCTTTAACATAATAGTTCATAGAAATTATCGCGTTATTACACGCATGCCTCCCCCTCCAAAGCCTCCAAAGGGAGATGAAGTTTGAGTACTTTTTGTATCGCTTTGAGTCGAGGTAATCGTACTTGTGACGATAGTATCACCTTCTGATAAACCCGACGCGATTTCAGTATATGTATCTGAAGAAATACCAGTCTCGACCGATACTTCTTGCATCTTTCCGTTTTTCATCACGCGGACATAGGATTCTCCTTCTTCAGATTGGATAGCGCTCACCGGAACGATCAAAACGTCATTTTTGGTACCGGTGATGATACTAGCAGATGTCGACATATTGGGAAGAATATTCACATCTTGTATATCTAAAGCTATTAATGTCGGATAGTTTGTCACACCGGAACTCACCGATCCGATGGTATCAACGCTCACTACTTTTCCGGTGAATGTCTTATCAGGGAATGCGTCAAAGGTCAGAGTTGCTCTGTCTCCAACTTTTACATTGATAATATCAATCTCAGTTAAATTTACACTGATCATGGGCGCAGCTTGTGTGACGACACTAGCTATTTTTTGTGAAGTGATCGTTGAACTATCAGAACTTGTTCCTTCAGAAGATATAACCGAGCCAACCTGCAATGTCAACCCACTTACCGTACCTGAAATTGGCGAATAAATCACAGGTGACGATTGTTGTAGCGAAAGCCAAGCTGAATTAAGCGCAGTCTGAGCTTGGGCAATAATTTTTTCCTGATTTTTATAATTTGCTTCCGCGGCGAGCCATTCTTTTTCAGGAATATGAAACTCGGGGAGGGCACGATTCACATAGTTTGGAGTTCTGTCACCGTTCGTGTAAGTGCTATTTTCTGCTAGTTCTTTGAAAGTGTCCCATTTTTGAAACATTGTTGCCTGTAAAGTGTATTGCTGAGATTGCGCTGATGACAATGAATTTTGAGCACTTTGATAGGCGCTTGATGTTTGAGAATATCTTTGTTTTGATTCTTGATCAAGTTCAAGCTCAGCAATAGGATCGCCTGATGCCACTTGTTGATCATTTTGCGCATAGATTTTTGTTACCACACCAGTTGCCTGTGTATTGACAGCCGCGTTATTTGAAGAAGTTACTTGACCGGAAGCAGTTACCGTCGCGATAATATTTCCTTTTTCAACTTTTGCGGTTTGATATTGTGGTTGTGAAGTGGAGTTTGCCGTAAATTTGGAATAGGTAAACCATCCTATCCCGAGCATGAGGCCAATAATGATTATTTTTAAAATCACTGAAGTTTTTAAAAACCAAGTCTTCACACCTTGGAGTTTTTTTAAAGCAGAATGAAATATGTTCATATCGATGCAAAGAAGTTTATGATATCAACCTGAAGTTAAACTGAAAAAAGCCAGGTACTTATTCCTTGTTTATTGGAAGTCGAAGTATGAATCTTGAGCCTTTTTTTATTTTGCTAGTAACGGTGATTGTACCCTTATGTAACTCCACAATTTTTTTGGCGATCGATAATCCAAGACCATATCCATCATGTGTATTTTTTGTACGTGCTATATCGGCTCTGTAAAATCTATCGAAGATATATGTAAGATCTTTTTTATCTATACCTATTCCTTGATCTATTACTTCAATTTGAATATGTCCGTCAGTTTTTTTGGAGTCAATATTTATCTCTGTATTTGGGTGACTATATTTGACCGCATTATCAATAAGTATTTTTAATAAATCTTCCAAACTGTATTTGTTTCCCATAACTTTGTAATCTATAACTCTCGTCTTTATCGCAATTTTTTTCTTTTCTGCCAATGGTTTTATTTTATTTACAGCCCGATTTATAACTTCAGAAATTGAGATTGTTTCAAACAAGGTGCGTCCATTGGGATTTTGATACTGCGCAAGCTGAAGTAGAGATTCAGAGAGCGACTGCAGTTTATTTACCTCAGAAATACTTTCCTGGATTATATTTGATGCTTCTCTTAGATTTTTCTTCTTTCCTCGTAAAAAAACTTCCATTGCGGTTTTAAGTGAAGTTAAAGGTGTCTTCAGTTCATGAGAAGCATCAGAAATAAATCTATTTTGTTCATCCATCATATTTTTTATCGGTCTTAAAGTTTTTCCGGCAAGAAAATACGATAAACTACCGGCCAAAAGTAAAATTCCACCATTTATTATTACCAGAGAAATTGCAACACGTTTTTTGATTTCCTCAATAAGTTCGGGGTTTTCGATAAGTATTATCATGGACCTAATTTTTGGGTCAGGAGGAGTGGGTAAACCAAAATCACGAAGTTTTTTTTCAAATCTAAATCTTTGTGCTTGCTCAAAGTGGCTTATCTCACGAGTTATTATAGAATAGATCACCAAACTAAAAGCTAGACTTATAAACATGATGATAAGTAGATACCATCCTGTGAGTTTGAGACGTGCAGATTGAAACATATTATTCACCAATTTTATAACCAAATCCACGTACCGTATTAATTAGCGGCTTTCTATTTTTAAAAGGCAGATCAATTTTTTTTCGTAAATTTCTGATATAAACTTCAACAGTGTTTGGAAGGATGTCGGCATCATAATTCCAGACGTGGCTTATTATTTGATCTTTGGTCAAAATGGCGCCAGCATTTCTCATCAGGTACTCCAAAAGTGCAAACTCTTTATTTGAAAGTTTAATATCCTTAGTATCGCGAATGACCTCGTAAGTTTGTGGATTAAGTTGAAGATCGAGGGCGATCAATTTTGTTCCAAGTATTTTTTTCGGTCGACGAGTAAGCGCTCTTATTCGCGCGAGAAGTTCTTCAAAAGAAAAAGGTTTGGCAAGATAATCATCGGCGCCCAAATTAAGACCGGCGACTTTATCTTGAATTTGACTTTTAGCGGTGAGCATAAGTATTGGAGTATGATTTTTTTCTTTACGAAGTTTCTCACAAACTTCAAAGCCGTTCATTTCCGGAAGCATCACATCAAGTATTATGAGGTCGTAATCTTCAACTGAAGCCATATCATATCCCGAAGTTCCGGTGTAGGCGATATCTGCTGCAAACTTCTCCTGTTCCAGTCCTTTCTTGATGGTCTGTGCAATACGATGCTCGTCTTCGACTATAAGGATTCTCATAACACTCCAATTATACGACAGAACCTGAAGATTGGCTGAAAGTATCAGCAACCGAGGGCGCTTTTACAGGCGGTTTGCGCTTCGCCAGTTAGACTATCGCAGGCTGCACATTTGTCTTGAGCTCCAGAACTACCGGTTTGTTGTTGCATTTGTTCTTGCAAAGCTGAAAAATCTGTAAAAGTGATGTCTGCGGGAGGTGTAAATTTACTTTCATCTACAGACCAACCTTGACATTTATAATCAACTTTTGCATCAGGATCAACGTATTGATTTGGATTTTTTTGTGCATCGTCTTTGACGTCCTCAACCGTTTGGGTGGTTTCGTCAGTAATTTTCATTTTCATACCTTCTGGTGAATATGATGTCCAAGTATATGCGTATGTTCCATCACTGATCATGCTACCGTTATAAGATTTTCCATCCTGATCAGTTCCGCTAAAATCTGTGCGAACTTTTCCACCTGCTATGTATGAAGTGCCTTCACTTGAACCATTATCATCCGCATAACTGAAAGTACACATTTGATTTTGACCCATCATCATTAGCTCTTTCAGCGACTTCATGCCGCCTCGTTGTGTATTTTCTCCTCCGGTCATGGAAAGTGGGGATTGAGACTTATTCATGTATAAGTAGCCACCGATTGCAAGTAGAATAAGGATTATAACGCCGATTATAAGAGGAGTATTTTTCATATACATGTATTGTATTTATTAAATTTTGAGACGTCAAGGGCGATATAACTCGTTTATAATCAATACTTATGGACAAGATAATCAATTTTTTACAGAGGTTTATTTTTGATCTGTCGCACGCAGTATTTTTTAGAGCTTTAGAATATGATGAGGAATTGAAGACGACAAAAACGGGAACACAGAGAATTCTTATCTGGATCGTTATATCGATAATAGTTGCCGGAATCGCAATCGGTTTATTGTATCTAATCTGGTATTTACTCGATTCGATTGCTGTTCCAGATATTTATTCTTCAACAATAAGTGTACCCACCATACCCATAGCCCGATGATTACCGATAGAGCAGTAATATTCAAATTCACCTACCTGATCTGCAACGAAAGTTATTGTATATTTTTCGTGTCCTTTTCATGTCCGACGCCGGTTGTCGTTTTCAACCGACATGTTCAAGATATACATATCAGGCTATAGAAAAATATGGATCTTCAAAGGGTTTGTGGTTGGGTTTAAAGAGAATTATACGATGTCATCCTTGGAATAAAGGAGGTTATGATCCGGTTACTTAATATATAATTATTTATACATGAATACTGCAAAATTCGATAAAACAAAAGAAGAATTAAAAAAAGAACTTGACCTCCGAATCGGAGGTCTTGATCCTGAAACGTACCATATCACTCAAGAAAAAGGCACCGAAGCTCCTTTCACTGGAAAATACGATCATCATTTTGAAAAAGGCACTTATTACTGTGTGGTTTGCGGAGCTGATCTTTTCACTTCAGACACAAAATATGATTCAGGCTGCGGTTGGCCAGCATTTTATGATCCG
>CAYNLS010000072.1:0-5674 GCA_964398125.1 uncultured Gammaproteobacteria bacterium | reverse complement strand
ACCGACCTTTGCATTAATTTATATATTTTTTGTCATTCTTTATCTCCTGCTCCGACTTATTGATAATAAAAAAGAGTTTAGTCAAAAAGAATATCTGGCAAATAGTATCGAACTTATAAAGGATGCGGTTATAAATGATCTGGACTCTCAAGAAAAAAAAATTGCCCTTACTTATCTCGATCTCGTGGATCAAAACGATCAAATTGCAAAAACATTAAGACAACTTTATATGAAGATTGATGCCATACCACAAACCAGACCAACAATTATTTTCATGCTTCGTCGTGAGATCAGAAATTTATACAAGATATTAAGCAGACAAAATTGGTTCCGTACCGCAATAATAATTTTTTTTGTGGGACAAGGATTGGTAAGCGTAGTCTATGCTTTTATGCTCTTGACTGAAAGAAATGTACGCTTTGTTGCCACGATTCTTACGCCATTTGCTTTTCCATTTGGACCGTACAATCTTTATCATTTATTTTCTACGCTCACTTCGTTTATATTTGTTTTCTTCTTGTACTCATTGGGATAATGACTCTTTACCATTCACGTTTGAGAGCATATAAATTTTTTAAATGGTCAATACTCGTTTCAATTCTGCTTTCACAAGTATTTGCTTTTTATTACACACCTGTCACCGCATTCATCGGACTTGTATTTCAAATAACTATACTGACGATTCTTAACTACATGATCGCACTCGAAAAGAGTATAAAGATTTAAGCAGATTTTTTTTGATTCTTTCTTGTAATGGAGATTTTTTCAAACTTGATCATCTTTCTGAATTGATCAAGAATGGTTTTTTGAGGTTGTACTAAGAGACGCTTAGGTTTGGCCATGAGCGGTAATGAAAAGTAAAATGTCGCGCCTTTACCCAGCTTTGATTTGACCCAGATCCGCCCCCCGTTTTGTCTCATGATTGCTCGAGATATATATAGTCCCAAACCAGAACCTGATAATTTCATCTTCTCATCATCTGATCCACCACGATAAAATGGTTTAAAGATCATCTTAATCTGACCCGGATTTATACCCTTTCCAAAGTCACGTACGGCAACGACCGCTTCACCATTTTTACTTTGAAGCATGACCTGAATATGTGTATTTGGTGATGAATACTTTAAGGCATTAGTGACCAAATTTGTCAGCACCTGAGTTATGCGCAGTTTATCAGCAAAGACTTTAAGCGATGTTTTTCCTGTATATACTATCTTTTGTTTTGCCGTAAGTTGAATATCATGAATCGTTGTTCCGATAAGTTCTTCCATCAAGAACTCTGTTTGTTGCATGTCCAGCCGCCCAAGTTTCAGTTTGGAAAGATCGAGCATACTTGTGATCATGAGTCGCATAGTTTTGATTTTGTGATTCAACTTCATCATAAATCCGTCAATTTCTATGTTTCCTGCTTTCAGCATACGACGGGTTACAACCTGAGCATAACCTTCAATACTTGAAATATAATTTTTTAACTCATGGCTGATCGAACTTAAAAGTACTTCTCGCTGCTCTTCAAGTTCTTTTTGTTCTGAAATATCACGAAGGATATATACTGTGCCGTAAATATGATTATTTACATCACGTAAAGGCGCAATCAATATATTAACCTCAATATTGGAATTACCATTTTCAAGATTTATCGGGCGCTCTGTTTTTATAAGCTTTTTTTCAGAAACTGCTTTTTGCATTGTTGTTCTAAAGATTTTTTTATCATCTTTTTTACTAAAAATAAAAATCTGTTCAATATATGGGCGATCAAACAAACCGTAATTTCTCGCAAACAACTTCTGCGCAGACTCGTTCATATATACAATTCTTTGTTTGGAATCAGTAGATATTACCGCATCTTGAATGCTAGACAAAATAACTTGGAATCGCTCGCTTAAATTGTGTTCGATTTCGCGTGATCTTTTAAGAACTAAAATAAGAATGAGTATGATTATGCCTTCGAGCACAAAAAGACTCATCTCTTTGATATCTGTTGTTGTTAATAAAAAAAAATTATATGGAGTAAGAAATAAATACCCCATGAGAAGTGCGGTACCCAAAAGCACAAGTACACTCGAGGCAAACCCCCATAAAAGCGCACTCATAACAGGCAGTAAAAACCCCAAGAGAAATGGTGTATGTGAAATGTCACTACCGATAAAACGTGTACGGAAATCGAATATCAAAATGAGGAGAAATAAAAATAACAATATTGAAATAAGCCTTTTCATGATTCATGTAATTATATGACACTTTTTTCCTTTTCTTACTCATGCTTTATATTTATGGCTTATACTACTTTTGAGAGTTAATAATTATTTTTAATAAATACTATGTACCAACTTCCAAAACTTGACTATGAATACAATGCGCTTGAGCCGCATATAGACGCGCGCACAATGGAGATTCATCACACGAAACATCATCAAACTTATGTTGATAATCTCAATACCGTGACTGACAAACATTCGGAACTTCAAGGCAAAGACTTGAAAGAATTAATGATGAATTTTGATTCGCTTTCGATTCCTGAACCTGATAAAACAATGTTTAAAAATAATGGTGGCGGACACTTGAATCACTCTTTTTTCTGGGAAATTATGGGGGCAAAAAAGGAAGTCAATGAGGAGTTGATGTCAAGAATTAAAGAAAAATTTGGATCTGTTAATACTTTTAAAGAGGAGTTGTCGCAAGCTGCGATAAAGCGCTTTGGTAGCGGATGGGCGTGGCTTGTAGAAACTAAAGATAAGGAACTTAAGGTATATTCGACAGCAAATCAGGATTCTCCATACCTGACCGGCGATACGCCGCTTATAGGTGTTGACGTCTGGGAGCACGCGTATTATTTGCACTATCAAAATAAACGCGCCGATTATGTAAAAGCCTGGTGGAATGTGTTGAAACTGATATAATATCATCACATGACATTTCAGGAAAAACTTGATTCTGTTTCTGAAAAAAACAATTCACTTCTCTGCGTGGGTCTTGATAGTGATATTGAAAAATTACCTGCTAAATTTAAGTCCGAGAAATATCCCCAGTTTACTTTTAATAAATGGATTGTAGATCAGACCGCCGACTTAGTATGTGCTTTCAAACCAAACACCGCCTTTTATGAAGCACGAGGAATACGGGGAATTGAAGAACTCAAGCTAAGTTGCGATTATATTCGTACGACTTTCCCAAATATTCCAATAATTCTTGATGCAAAACGGGGTGATATTGGAAGCACAAATCGTGGATATGTGAAATTTGCTTTTGAATATTTACAGGCTGATGCTATCACACTTCAACCATATCCCGGTCAGGAAGCACTAAATGAATTTTTAAAAATATCTGACAAAGGTTGCATCATCTGGTGTCGAACTTCAAATCCAGGAGCTGGTGAACTGCAAGATCTTAAAGTAGGGACTGAATTTTTTTATATGGTGCTTGCAAAAAAAATCATCAATGACTGGAATAAAAACGGTAATTGCATGTTAGTTGTTGGGGCGACATATCCTCAAGAATTAGCAGAAATCAGAAAAATAGCCGGTGATATGACTTTCTTGGTTCCGGGTATTGGCGCACAAGGTGGAGATATTGAAAAGACAGTAAAAGCAGGTTTAAATTCTAAAAAAAAGGGAATGATAATCAACTCTTCTCGAGGAATAATTTTTTCTGAAAACCCAAAAATTGAGGCAATCAATTTAAGAGAGCAAATAAATAAATATCGAAATTAATTTATGAAAAAAATAGTAATCGGCGTCATGGGTCCCGGCGATGAAGCCAAACAAATAGACAAAAAGAATGCTTATGAACTTGGCAAAGCTATTGCGCAAAATGGGTGGGTACTTCTAAATGGCGGAAGAAATGTCGGAGTCATGGACGCAGTTTCTCGAGGCGCGCATGATGCAAAAGGTTTGGTTGTGGGAATACTTCCTTTCAACGATGGAAACGGTGCTTCTGAGGGTGTGGATATTCAGATAATTACAGGAATGTCCGGTGGAAGAAATATCATCAACGTGCGATCAAGTGATGTGGTTGTGGCGTGTGAAATTGGAAATGAAACTGATTATGAAATCAGTCACGATAAAAAAAAAAAAAATTTTAAAATTTTAAAAAAAAATAAAAAAAAAGCTGAAGCGTTTTTTAAAGAAATTGGACCAAAATTTATCCATATTGCAAAAAATGTTCCTGAGACGATAGAGTTAATTAAAAAACTATTATAAATTTAAATAAAACATATGGATCAAGATGTTGTTTCATTACTAAAAAGTATTAACGCAGTTATAACAGATGATCATTTTGTTTACACTTCAGGTAAACATGGAAGTGTGTATATAAATAAAGATGCCCTTTATCCTCATACCGAAAAATCTTCACAAGTTGGACAAATGTTTGCAGAAAAATTTAAAGATCAAGATATTGATGTAGTTGCAGCGCCAGCGCTTGGCGGAATTATTCTTTCACAATGGACAGCCTATCATTTATCAAAACTCAAAAATAAGGAAGTACTTGGCATATATACAGAAAAAACTCCTGACAAAAACCAAATCTTTACACGTGGCTATGACAAGCTTGTTAAAGGGAAAAATGTTTTGGTAATTGAAGATCTTACAACTACAGGCGGTTCAGTAAAAAAAGTTGTAGATAGTGTAAAAGCCGCAGGAGGCAATGTAGTTGAAGTTTGCGTTATGGTGAATCGCGATCCTGATAATGTCACCTCGGAAACAGTTGGCGCGACTTTTTCATCGCTTGGAGTTTTAAAAGCTAGTGCAATGGATGAAAAAGATTGTACTTTATGCAAAAATAATGTTCCGATAAATACAACTGTCGGACATGGTAAAAAATATATGGAAGCTAAAAAGAAAGGAAATTAAATCATGAATTATATTCTTTTTTCAATATTTTCAGCATTAATATTTGCCCTGACATTCTTTTTTAGGAGAACTGCGATAAAAAGCCTTTCAATACCAACGGCATATTTTTTTGAAACAATCATTCAGTTGATAATATTGGCAATAATCTTTTTTATCTTTTCGCCAGAATTAAAAAAAGGAATAGATTTAAAAAATATTGGAATTAAATATGTATTTTTTGCAGGTGTAACAATTACCATTGGAGTTCTCCTTAATTACTTTGCTTTAAAAACAGGCGCCTTTTCCAAAGTAATTTCAATTACATCACCCGCACAAATAATGTTTGGAGTATTATTGGGAGTTATATTGATAGGAGATGCTATCACAATTAAACAATTTATTGGAATAATACTTGGAATTTCTGGAATATTGTTGATTACACTCTGATATAATTACTTTAAAAGCACAGCTCTTGCTGGCGCGCCATCCATATCGATAAACTTCAAAGGAAGAATGACAAGATCATATTCTCCAGGTTCTACTTTTGATAAATCTACTCCTTCGACAATTGGAATATTTTTTTCAAGTAAAAATGTATGTGGAGTATTATCTTTTGAACCACGTTGTTTTACTGAAAGATAATCAATCGCGACCAATGAAACCTCTGTGTCAGACAAATATTTTGATGCTTCTGGCGAAACAAAAACATAATCATCGTAAAATGTTTCAAAACCTCTTTGTGAATTAGTAGTTTTTAAAAGAATCCTCTCTCCCTTTTTAATATTTGCATTTTCCAAAGTTTCACGTTGCACGTTGCGCGTTTCACGAGTACAATCAATCACGCG
>CAYNLS010000071.1:0-5677 GCA_964398125.1 uncultured Gammaproteobacteria bacterium | reverse complement strand
AACCTCTCAAAAGAGAGGTGAAATAACAGGAATAAGTGTGTACATAAATAAAATATTAAGGTATAGATAATAGGATAAAAGAGAGCTTCTATCTTTATTTACATCAATTACTACATTTAAATAAATGTGTCAAAAATTGGCATACATGCGGCAAGAGAAGTAAAAGTATATAACGTCGTAAATTGTATCTTTTACGACGTTTACCTTAAAACTCGAGAGAGGAGTGCTTTTTTCCGTATTTTAATTTTTTTGAAATTTATTAATTTTATTTATTTTTTTATTATTTCTCATTCTTGAGCTTGTTGTCACTTCCTTATCTTTGGCTCTAATTTGCGGGAATTTTTTAAATCGGCCACTTCCCTATTTAGATCGTTATAACGATCTAAATACCATAAATAGTCCATTGTTCTACTCTATTTTGAATACGATTTGGGGGAATTAATGATTTATCCTGTTACGACTTGGTATAATTCTTTTATGTCAAATGAGGTTAAACGAGTACTTCTAATAGGCGCTTCAGGCGGAATTGGTAATAAAGCTGCAGAAATATTATTACAAGAAGGATACCTCCTGATAGGAACATACTTTCAGCATAAAGATCGGATTGAAAATCTTAAAAATTCACCCAATTTTGAACCGTTACAGCTCGACTTAACAAAGATTGATTCAGTTAACAATCTTGAGAAATATAATGATTTATATGCGGTAATAAACTGTGCTGGAATTGTCGAATTTGAAACAGATAATACAAATAAGAATGTAGAAATATGGAATAAGGCAATTGCAGTAAACCTAACTGGAAATTATTATCTTGCACAAATACTTAAAAAAAACATTGTTCAGAATGGTCGATTTATAATGATTAGTTCAACAGATTCGTACTTCGGAGCTACTATAACAATAAGCTACGCAGCAAGTAAAAGCGGCATAAATTCGCTGACAAAGTCATTATCGCTGTTGTTTCAGGATAAAAAAATAAGAGTAAATTCTATTGCGCCCGGGTGGGTAGAAACGCCGATGATCCTTTCTAACGGAGACGAATTCATCAAGAAAGTTGCTGCAATAAACCCACTAAAAAGAAATGCAAAACCAGTTGATGTAGCAAACTTGATCAGTTTCTTGATTTCAGATAAGGCTGGTTACATCAATGGACAAGTTATATCTTTAGAAGGCGGATATACAAACCAAGACCCTACTTTACTCTTAGAAGAAAATCTTAAATAGCCTTTTAGGTTTATATTCCGCGTTTGAAAGAGAGATATTTATCTATTGCAAAACTGATGTAGTATTTTGGAGAGATAATATAATCTTGTGTCGGAAGATAATCTATTTGAAATCCGCCGAATCCTTCTTTAAACAAACTTAATCCTTTCCAAGAGACAGGAGTTCTTCTTTTTTTATAAATTCCGTAGAAATTATAATATCTGCATCCGCGACGTTTTGCTTCAAGCATCGAAAACCATTGAAGTACATGTGCTACAGGATATTGTGTATGTATCGATGCACCTTGGTGATAATAACCTGTTGAATTTGTAAAAAGGACTAAAGATGCCGCCTGAGTCTGAGACATGCCTTGTTGGGCAAATTTTGGGGGTATGTCGCCGAAGAAGAATACAGCGCGATGATCTACGTCAAATGCTTCAAATTCTGACTTAATATATGATTTCGGAAAAGGAGTGAAATGTTCTCGGGTATAAGTTTCCTTATACAACTTCCAAAATGGTTCAACTGCATTATTTGATGTGACTTTAGTAATCTTAATTCCATTCCTCATGCCGCGCCTTATCAAATAACGAGTAGTTTTTCTCATATTTTGCAGTAACGATTCTTCTTCGCCTGAAAGATCAACTGCCCACATGGTTTCAGCATGGATATAGATTGGAGATTTATGATAATTCAGTTTCGCAAATATTTCACGATTGGTTTCATTATCTGTAAATATTGAGGCTATTCGTATGAAAGAAAAACCGTCATCCAGTGCGCATTTTTTTAAATAATCGGTAAGGGTTTTAAGTCCTTCGTTCACAAAAGAAATATCCTTCTGATGGACTAAAATTGACAATCTAATTGCCGGAATATTAAAAAGCGGACCGTGTGGCACAAATAAAAAATTACCTCTTTTTGAGCGGATTTTAATCGTCAGCGCAATTCCAACCAAATCGTTTTTATCATAGATTCCAAGACGTAATATCTTGTATCCCAAAGACTTTTGTAGCTCGCCCCATGCCCATGTTTGGTGAAATGAAGGTGATCCGACTGAATTAAAAAAATTATCCCAGGTTGTTCGCTCGTTAACTATTTTTATTTCCATCTTGATTTTTTATCAACTCAACAATCTGCTGTGCCTGTTTTAATGTTACATTTGTCGGTAGATTGATAATCTGCTCAACTATTTTTTCCGCAACAGGACAGCTATAATTTTTATAATTAGTTTTAGTCATGTCAAAACCTCGAGGTCCAACGATCTGATCATACCAAGTGCCAAGCATTATTCCTTGCTTTCGGGCTTTGATGATAAGTGAAGATCTATTTTCGACAAGATAAGGATATCTTATGAGCGGAAGCTCGGGAATTTTTCGTACAAGCTTTCTATTGTAATATTGTGTAAGAATCGTACGTTTTTTGACAACGTCGTTAAATGTTTGAAGCTGAGAGAGCAGGAATATAGCCGAAATATTTGGAAAAGATTTAATCAGAAATTCATCGAAGATTCCCCTTTTTTCTTTTCGGGTCACTTCAGGAATAAATATACCGGTTGATTTGGTAAGTTGATGAATAAGTTTGCCGATTCCAAGTAAGTAGGTTTTGATTATTATGAAGCCAAAAAGTTTATAAAGAAGGATCCTGAAAATAAACAATCCTGAGGGATTTTTGAGATTTTTATCAAGGCGCGACAGATTATCGTCAATTCTTTTATATTTTGTCACGATCGCCCCGCCAAATACGCTTGAAATAAACTTTGACCTACCATACGACATGAGTAGATTAAACCTGTCATGTTTGATTTTAAATAATCCTGGCGCGGCGCCATGGGCAATATCTTCAAGTACCGTGATGTTTTTTTTCCTTGCCAGATCAAGAATTTTTTCTCGGTAAATTGGCGTTATTCCAAAAGTATGCTGAAGAATCAGAACTTTGGTTTTCGAGGTGATTTTTTTTTCAAGATCATCAAAGTTCATACTATAATCTTCAGAATTTATATCAACATATACCGTGGTCAATCCTAGTTTGTGTATAGGTAATATAACCGCAGCGCAGGTAAAAGCTTGAATCAGCACCTCAGAACCTTCAGCCAGTTGTAATGATTTTAAAAAAGTATATAAAGCACAACGTCCCGTGAGGTAAAAATGTATAGACGTGTTTATGGCAAAAAATTTTTGTTTCAAACGAAGTTTGAGTTTTGTCGTTTCATTGCCTCTTCTCCATTTCCAAGGTATAAATAATGTTCTCAATGCTGTGAGCCAATCAGAATACTTTTCGTTTGGTGCAAAATCTGTGAAAACCATAGTTATTTATAAATTTTTTTTACAATATTTTGAGGGAATCTTCCTTCTATGAGTACAACAGTATGCTTACTATATAAAGGTAGCAGCGATTGTTGCAGTGATACAACGTCGTTAAATGTTTTGACTTTATCTTTACTATCCAGTTTCTTAAAAAATTTATCTGTTGTAAAGATGAGAATATCAGTTTTATAAAGTTCATGCAATATACTTTCATAAGACTGTCTCTTCTCTACTCCGAGTTCGATTATGCCTTGGGTTATGACTACTTTTGTTTTATGAGAAAATTTTTGCAACACTTTAATCGCCGCGACAAACCCTTCGACATTGGAATTTGAAAGATCGCTTATGATCGTAGTTTTTTTAAATCCGGTATGTATTGAAAGTTTGCCGGGAATAGGTTTTATATTTTTAATAGTTGAGATAATTTTGTCTTTTGGTACACCAAGATCAATCGCGATTGCAACAGCAGGAAGTAAATTAACTATATTATGTTTACCAAGAAGTTGAGTCGTAACAACCAAATTTTTAGTTTTATATCGAATGACGGCTTTTATTTGAGTTGAAGTTATATCTAATATTTTTGCATTAATGTTTGAGTTTGTTCTGAATCCGTAAATCAGCTGATTTGTGTGTAAAGGTTTTAGAATTTCGTTTAGTTTTGGAGTATTTTCGTTCACGTAAACCGCGCCGGTTTTAGGAACATTTTTCAGAAGATAGGTTTCTTCTTCTATAAGTTGTTCTCGACTGCCATAAAGATCCAGGTGCTGATTCCCAAGACCTGTCAAAATGACATATTTAAGAGGTATATAAAATGAGGCGCTTTGTATTTCTCCCCTGCGATATGCCCCAAATTCGGCTACAAAAAATTCGGTATTTTTTTTGAGATTTTTGAGAATTGATTTTGCTATCCCGACATCGGTATTCATATTGGCCTCGGTTTTTCCCGTTTTAAATTGAGTTGAAAGTATCTCATAAATAAACTCCTTCACTGATGTTTTTCCGTAGCTTCCCGTGATACCGATAAATATGGTTTTTGAGGCGCGGACTTTGAAATAAGCAAGAATGACGATCATTTTTCTATAAAAAAAGACCGGAATTGCTGTCAGGGAAACTGTCAAAACGACAAAAAATAAAGCCAGTAATGGAAACCCCGGCGATAAAATATTAAGTAGAAAATAAACTAACGGAAATTCAAATACGCTCAAAAATAATCCCAATTCGAGAACTAAAGTCAGAGAAATGATGAGTAAGTTTCGTAAAGATAAAGAAGGAAATCTGAAATAGAAACTATAAAGTGTTTTCAGGATTCCCTTTTCGCGTAGCATACTAGTAAAACGATCAAAACGATATTCTTTTATCTGAAACAAATAAGTAAGATGAAGCGATTTTAGAAAGGTAAGGATTAGTCCAACAAGAATAATGATAAACATATACGAGAACTATTATACCTCGCTTAGGGCTTTTTAGGAGGCTAAAAACTCTTTAATTTCATTCCACACGAGTGAGGCATGTATTTTGGGTAGATTGTGTCCTGTTTGTGGCATGACTTTTATTTCCGAATCTTTGATATTGTGAGCAAGTTCATATCCCCAAAGGACTGGTGTCATAGAATCATCTTCACCCCACAAGATCAAAGTTTGCTTCCGTATTTTTTTTGTATCGTTTGTCAGATCTTGAGTGACGATTTTTCTAAAGTTAGCTTCAAGGTGAGGATATTTCATGAGATCGGATCCTTTGTGGAAGATTTTGTAGTAGATACGTTTTATATGGGGTTCAAGAATTTTTAGGAAAATTATTTTATTTCTCGGGAAAGTTTTCAGTATTCTTGCAAGTCGAGATATTTTTCTTTCTCTTTTAAAAGAGCTATTGCATAATATCAATTTTCCAATGATATCTGCATGATGAGAAGCAAGATAAATCCCGAGCTCGCCACCAAATGAATGACCAAAATATGCCAGATTTTTTAGTTTTAAATCATTTATAAAATGCATGAGGTTTTCCGCATAACCTTCGACTCCCCAATGGGCAGGTGGATTATCGCTCTTACCAAAACCCGGTAAATCAATCAAGAAAGATGTATATTGTCTTGCGGCAAGAGTAGCAAGTTTATGCAGGCTATATAGATTACCTCCCCAACCGTGAACAAATAATATGGGCTGGCCGCTGCCAAA
>CAYNLS010000070.1:0-5688 GCA_964398125.1 uncultured Gammaproteobacteria bacterium | reverse complement strand
GCGGTGGTAGGTTAGTGGTAGAATGAGTCCTTCCCAAGGATAAGGTTGCCTGTGTAAATCCAGTCCACCGCTCAAAAAGTGACAGAAATTTACAGTAATTTACATAAGTTTACAATAAATTAATGTTTAGAAAATTCATGAAACTCTCAGTTTGGAAAAAAATTTCACTTACAATCGTACTGGGTATTGGGGTTTTTGCTTCTTGGTTTGTATATGCGATTATTACTGATAAACCTCCTAGTTTTTTTCCGTTAGATAGTTCTCAAGGGAAATACATAATTACTAAAAATTGCCCTAATGGTCAAGGTTGGACGGAGCAATTTCAAGGACAAGGATATGCATATTGCGTTGAATATAAAGGATCAGATGTTTTTATGAATGATGAAAGCGGAAATACTAACTTCTTTAGGATAACTGTGGGGAAAAGCAATGTTGACTTGGAACCATTTGTTGGAAAGCAAGTCAGACTAGTTAGCGGCCAATATGTGAGTTCTTCAAAACAATGTATCCAAAATGATTGTGTGAATATTAATGGACCGTATGTTGTATTAAATATTGATAGTCTCAAACTGGCTGAAGACCAGTAAATGATTTTATGTTCAAATGGTCTTTAAGAGCATTTAACTGTAAAACAAGATCTTGTGTGATATAGTCATCCAGGCCAAACGGGTACGAACTTATTATGGTCACCGTCTCAGAATCTTGATCTTCAATTTATCTGTATAATAAAAACTATGAGTGACGGTGGCCAACCC
This sequence comes from uncultured Gammaproteobacteria bacterium, assembly GCA_964398125.1. Lineage (GTDB taxonomy): Bacteria > Patescibacteriota > Microgenomatia > UBA1406 > GWC2-37-13 > CAYNLS01. The sequence goes on along the minus strand of CAYNLS010000070.1, from coordinate 4,933 downwards.
GAAGTAAACAAAGGAATGATGAATCGTAGAACATTTATGAAAAATGTTATTGTAGGTGGCGCGGCAGCAGCCATACTTGGCCAGTCAAGACCTCCAGACGCTGCTACTCCAAATGCGCCTGCTCCAGCTCCGGACGCAGTAGAAACACCTCGTCAACCCGATCTAATTTTAAATCAAAACGGCGTCCTTGTTTATGCGCAAGATGGTATTCCCTCAGCTTGGCAGGATGCAAAAACACAGGGAACTTTTGATCAAAATGTACTGGAAGTCGCTCGGCAAAAAGCTATAGCAGAACAATCTTTTCAAATTGCCCAAATTGTTAAGGTTGTCACAAATAATCCTCAACCGACAGCTGAAGCTCCTCAAACTGAGGAGGCTCCTGTGGCTACATTACCTGAGGATATTGTTGACAAGGAAGAGCTTGCAAGCCGTGGTATCGAAATAATCGGATCGGAAAGAGTCGGATTTCATATCCGTCAATCTGCATTTGCGCAAGGTGGAATCATGGAACAGTATGCGCAAGGTGGCGAAAGAAAACTAAAATTAGTAATAACCGACACTCCGACATTGACTCGTGAAGCATTTGCTGATAAAAGATACGATCCTATAAGAGAAATCATAGAAAAAAACTTTAAAACAACTCAAGCGCTCAGAGAACAAACAAGACTTGATTTGCCTGATGATCCTGACGAGGCTAAATTGATTCAAGCTCTTTATGAAGAGCTATATGATGAAGAATTTCGAAACTGGGGTTTGGTCGGCTATCGTGGGTATGCTATGAGAAAAGGAATGGAAACCGGCTCACCCGACACTGATTATTTATTTTTACCGATACCTCCAAAAGGATTAGAACCTGAAAATATTGATTTTTTAGCTGTGAAAGCCCAACCTAGTGAAACTTCCTCGCAATCTTATCAAGTTGCGCTTGAAACAAGATCTAAAGTAGAAAGTTTGAAAGCAGAACGATTGAGGACTTTAGATCCCAGTCAAAGCTACACACCTCCTGAAGAATATAAAAAACTCCCATCACATCGCCCAATGACACTTGAATGGAAACTTCTTGCAGGTGTCGACACAGAAAGTAGAGATCCTTACTTCGTTGCGCTACATGAATTGACGCATATGAAAAGATATGCTGCCCTTGATGCTGGAGCGGATGATTTACCCAATGAGCAGAGATTGCCATACTACAGCGAACAGGAAACTGATTGGGAAGCTCTTGGGTATATCGAGCGAGCTTATGACCAATATAAGCAAAATGGTGATGACTCACTTTATCCCGTTGTTCTAGAAAATAAGGCAGAGGGATATTATGTCATAGGTTGAATTGTAGCAACAATTCCGGTAATGTTCATTTCCTACACAAGTTTTCAACTATCGTTTCTGATGATAGTCATGTGGACAATAAGCGGATTCATTCAGGCTTTTGTTGCTGGATTTGTTTTTTGCAAAAGTTAAATAACTGATTTCAATCCTTCAGCAAAGTCTATATAATCATGTTATATGCTCTTTGGTTTTCATGAGTATCGTCGTTCATTGGCGGCTCATTTATCACAGAAAAACAGGATTTTCTTTACGATTTTATCACTTTTTATAACAGCTTTTTTTACGGTAGCTGGATTTACTTATATTTATTCTTCATCGACCACATTATTAACAATAGCCAAAGAGGAGCCGACCTCGCCGATCCCAGACAATTATTCAGCACCTCTTGAACAAACGAAATCTCTTACATCCGATCGCAAACAAGTGATCGGTTTTCTGCCAAGCTGGTCTATAGCACAAGATGCAAGAGTATATCCGGAATATCTTGATCAGATAATTTATTTTGGAATAGGTATCGATTCGCAGGGAAATCTGATGAAGGTTGATGAAAAAGGCCAACCGCTTGTCGAGTGGAGTTACATGAACTCCGAATATTTTAAAAAACTTCAAAATGAATCTCATAACACTAGCACGAAAATACTAGTAGCTATCAAAAACTTCGACAATACTTCTATAGATACATTGATCAGTAACGAAAATTACACGAATAATGCGGTCACGCAACTTAATAAGCTCATGAGCGACTATGATCTTGATGGCATAAACATCGATTTTGAATACTTTTCCGATATTGATACGGAAACATTAACAAATTACAATCGATTTCTCTCAACACTTGCAAGAAAACTTCGAGAAGTAAAATCTGATGCAGTTTTGTCTGTCGATGTGAATGCAACGGTGGTATATAAGGACAATGCTTACGATATGGTAAAAATAGGTGAAGTCGTGGATCAAGTCATCATAATGGGCTACGATTATCGCCTGGCGACATCACTTTATGCTGGGTCGGTAGCACCAATCGATACGAGTGGTGATGATCCAAGCATTCGTAAAACAATTAAATCACTTGAAGGCCGAGTTGATAAAAAAAAACTTATTTTGGGAGTTCCACTTTATGGATATGAATGGCAGACATTTTCTACCGAGAAAAATAGTCGCACGCTTACTGACACCGGTGCGATTGCGACATATAAACGGGTGCGGGAATTGATTACAGGTCGTGATGATGTTTCACTGTTTTTTGATGAAATATCACAAACACCTTGGCTTACATACAATCAAAACGGACTTATCAAGCAAGTTTATTATGAGGATGAAAGATCGCTTGTCGAAAAAATAAAATTTGTCGAACTCAATGATCTTGAAGGTATCGCTCTTTGGGCGCTTGGTTATGAAGGAGATTACACGGAGCCTTGGGCTATAATAAAAGATAATCTTAGAAGTGAATGATATAATTTCTATTGGCTAATAGCTATAAGCTGAATAGCCGATGTAGCTTCCGCCATAGGCGGATCAGCTTTTAGCTGACAGTTGGTAATAAAGAATCGGTAAGCCGCTTTAGCTCAGTGGAAGAGCATCGGTATCGTAAACCGGTGATGTCAGTTCGATTCTCCCAAGCGGCTCATGTCACACCTATATCGTCATCGTCAAAAACAACGTTATAAAAAGCTAGTTTGGCTCATCATCTTAGGTGTCGTCATCCTAATATTTACCTTCCAAATAGGCTTAGATGGTCTTATCAATGCTGCAATTTTCGTAAATAATATTTTTTCCTCAGATAAAAAAGATACAAAACAAACTTCTCAGGCATTTTATGGAACGCTTGATATTGATGAGCCGGCAAGCGCGACCAACGAAGCAAAACTTGTGGTTTCAGGGCGGGTTACCGAATACGACACAATTGAAATATTTCTTAATAATGTCGAGGTTGAAAGTGCGACACCAAAAAGCTCGGGTGAATTTTCAAAGATAATCGGCAGTTTAAAAGAAGGAAATAATACAATATACATCGTTGCTAAAACCGCAGACAGTAAGCAACAAAAAAAATCGGATATTTATAATGTGACTTATGCAAATAAACCTCCGACGCTTGAGATTGAAGTGCCGGCAGATAATTCAAAAGTAACTAAGTCCGAAATTGAAGTAAAAGGGAAAACCGATCCGGGTGTAACCGTCCGCTTAAATAATTCCCCGATAGTTGTGGGCGCTGATGGCAGCTTTCGCACAAATTATCGTCTAAAGGACGGCGAAAATAAACTCGAGATCATCGCGCATGATATTGCCGAAAACGAGACAAAAAAAACACTTACCGTGATTCGCGAGAAGGATGAGTGATCTGACTTAATGCGATCATGCTTAAATATAAAAACATCACCATGGGATGAAGCAACACGTTATCAAATATTGATGCAAGAACAAGAAAAATTGTTACATACTTCGAAAAAACATTTATTCTTGCGAGATTCCACAATACCCACAGATAAATCGTCAAACCGACGATTCCGGTAGTTACAAGAATGATTAGAAAACTTGAATGAAACGAGGAACTTGCGTGTGAAGGATTGTATTTTTCAGTCAGAATATTTTCTTCCAGCCTATCCTTTTCAAATCTTATGTGGTTATATCCTATTCCCATGATCGGTGATTTTTGCCAGATTTTTAATGCCTTCCCATAGTCGATCAGCCGTGTCTGTATCGATGAAGTACGAAAAATATTTAATCCTTCGCTTTGCGGTTTGGGAATAGCAATAAATATTGCGGTAACAATTAGTAACGATAAAATAATCAGCTTTAATTTTCTTCTAAAAATAAAAAGTAGAGTAATCACAAAAGCGATGATTCCACCTCGAGAAACTGTCAAAAATATCATAACTGATAAAACAATTAGTATTAATCTGAGCGAAGTAACCAAAATTTTCGCAGCAACACGCAACCTGCCACTACTGCCATTATAAGAATGGTCGAGATAATTGCTTGGCGGCAAGAAAATTTTCTGGTTACGAGCGAAATGATTTAAATAGTAAATATATAAAAACAACAACCCATAAATCGCCACCGCAAGCTGTGGTTCAAAAAATAACCCAACCATGCGATACAAATGCGGATCCCACCCCAGATACGCAAGATTCCCAATATTCGGATATAAAAAATATTGGACAAATGAAAATATGATTGTTATAAATGTAAAAAGTATTATTCCGATATTCCAGGATTTTTTTCCCGCTTTTACTTTTTGCAAAAAATTTTGGATCAACAGAAAATAAACAAAATAGACACTCAATCTAAGCGTGTACAAAACTGCCACTAAATTTTCAAATCCTGTGTAAAAAAATGAAGATATCACTAAATCGATCGCTAACCAGCTCAGTAAAATCGAGATACTTTTATTTACTGTAAATAATTTGTTTAAGTCTAAGTTTACGGATAAGAAAAATACAAAGATCACTAAAAACAATTCATAAATATACATATAAATCGGATACTCTCCAAATGAAAACCTGGCTATTTGTCCAAATGAAAGTAAGAATAAAATTAGATAAAAAAAACCAAGCCCGATTTTATTTGAGATTGTTTTGCTGATAAGCTTTGGCACGGGTAAGAAATGAAT
>CAYNLS010000069.1:0-5814 GCA_964398125.1 uncultured Gammaproteobacteria bacterium | reverse complement strand
TGAAATACTGCAGAGATGGATACATATTAAGCTATACAGGATGCTGCTCGAGGATGTCCGACCGCTGCGATCATCATAGAAGATAAGCAAGGCAATAAAATCTTCCCTAAATAATGTGAATTACGAAATAATTAGGATCCTGTAAAGTCGTTATTCCAGATTCCGTCAAAGTCTCTTTCCCACCAGTGCTCATCCGACAATGATGTCTCCTTGCGCGCTGTCGGGATCCCTTCCGACTTTGCCACCTGTTCCGTTATGTTTATAAATTTTGATTACTTCGCTCAAAGATTTTGTTTTCTCTCTTTATCAAGGCTTGATTTTATTTGTGAAAAAATGGATACTGAAATTATGATCATCTCTAAGAAAAGTAAGAAAAATGATGTTCGTGAATGTCCGGAATGTGGTCTCGCGACTATAAAAGGTATGCCCGGTGGGCGAGACGCAATTTGTAAAAATTGTGGTTATAAAGATCCTTGTTGTTATGATTAAAATAAATTACTCATGAAATTTAATTGGAAAATCGGCGGTGAGGCAGGGTACGGAATCATGACCACCGGTACCGTGATCTCAAAAATTGCAACCAGATCCGGCTATCATATTTTTAGTTACTTCGAATATCCCTCACTTATTCGTGGAGGTCACAACACAGTCGAAGTTGTATTTTCTGATGAAGAAATCACAGCTCCAAAATGGATTGTAGACATGCTCGTCTGTTTAAATAAAGAAACTTATGATAAGCATAAACATCGTTTGATAAAAGAAAGTATCGTAATGTATGATCCTGACATCTTTGAGCCGGATATAGATTGTAAAAAAGTTCCACTTCCTTTAAAACAGATCAAAGAAAAGCAAGAAATTCATCAGCAAATGTTAAATACTGTGGCGGTTGGAGCCAGTGTTTCAATGCTTGGTGGTGATATAGCCATATTTGAAGACATTTTAAGACATCAATTTGCCAGAAAAGGTCAGGAAGTCGTCGATTTTAATATCAAGCTTGCAAATGTGGGTTTTGATCAAATAAAAGCCGACAATGTGACCCCACTTAAAATTTTGAATAAAAAATCAGAAATTCCACAGAAATTAATACTTACCGGGAATGATGCCTATAGCGTTGGAACAGTTGGCGCAGATTGCAAATATTACGCAGCATATCCGATGACTCCATCTTCATCGATACTTATGACACTTGCCGGTTGGCAAGCAAAAACCGAGATGGTAGTCCGTCATAGCGAAGATGAGATAGCTGTTATCAATTCTGCACTTGGTGCCTCATTTGCCGGAGCTAGATCTTCTGTCGGAACATCTGGTGGAGGATTTGCACTCATGGTTGAAGCGCTTTCGTATGCAGGAGTTGCAGAAATACCAATTGTTGTTTATTTAGGTATGCGTCCCGGGCCAGCAACAGGCATGCCCACATGGACCGAACAAGGCGATCTGCTTTTTGCGACTCAAGCCGGGCATGGAGAATTCCCAAAAATCGTTCTTGCGCCAGGTGATGTGTCGGAAATGATTGATCTAACATTGAAATCATTTGACCTTGCCGATATTTATCAGCTGCCGGTAATCATACTTTCAGATAAATTTTTATGCGAGTCCTATAAAGATATTCTTAGGGACGCAACTGAAACCAAATTAAAAAATCATATTCCCAATCGCGGAAAAATTGTTGTAAATACAAATCAAGCTACGTATTTACGTTATAAAGACGAAGTAGACGGCATTTCGGAAATGTTGATTCCCGGACAAAAGGGAGCTTTTTATCAGGCTAATTCTTATGAGCATATCGAAGACACGCACACTACTGAAGAAAGCGAACCAAGAAAAAAACAGGTAGAAAAGCGGAATAAAAAATGGGAGACATATTTAAATACACATTTTGAAGAACCGAAACTTTATGGTGATCCGGCTGCAGAAATAATCTTTGTTTCATGGGGAGGCGTGAAGGGCATCGTCTTGGAGGCACAAAAAATTTTGCTTTCCTTGCATAGTAAAAATACGGCTTTTTTGCATTTTACTCATATGTATCCGTTACATGAGGAAAAAATAAGGGCACATTTTAAAGAAAATGCTCGATATGTTTTAGTTGAAAATAATTCCCATGCACAGTTTGGTCAACTTTTACGAATGCAAACAGGGATCGATATCAAAGAAAAGTTTTTAAAATATGACGGAAGACCGATTTTTCCAGAGGAAATTGTGAAATATATAGCTCCCGAAGGAGTCACACCTAAGAAAGATCAAGCTCCAACACAGGAAAATAAAACAGAAAATAATAACGATAAATTAAGTGCGCTGGATCAAAAACGGAGAGAAGAGGAAATGTTAAAAAAATTGGCGGCACGGATGATGCCGGCATAATTTATATTATGGCAGTACAAAATACACCGATCGGATTTGACGCATATACACCTACTTGGTGTCCTGGTTGTGGTGACTGGGCAATAAGAATAGGTATAAAAACCGCGTTTCAACAAATGGGTCTTGACCCGTCGAGCATTTTTATGACTTTTGACATAGGCTGCTCCGGAAATATGAATGATTTTTTCAATGCTTATGCGATGCATACTCTTCATGGTCGGGCAATTACAAATGCGATCGGCATGAAGATTGCCAATCATGGACTCACGACTATTGTTATAGGTGGAGATGGAGGGTTGTATGGTGAGGGAGGAAACCATTTTCTACATGCTTGTCGAGGAAATCATGATATCACCGTCATTGTTCATGACAATATGGTCTACGGACTTACCAAAGGTCAAGTAGCTCCAACAGCATCAAAAGGTTATAAATCAACTTCAACTCCGAGCGGAATCATTGAGCAATCAGTCAATCCTCTTGTGCTTGCAATTACGCAAGGCGCAACTTTTGTGGCGCAGGGTTTTGCCGGAGATACTCCCGGACTTATTGAAATTCTAAAGGCCGCAGTCAAACATAAAGGCTTTTCGCTTGTGAACGTATTACAACCTTGTGTAACTTTCAATAAAGTGAATACTTATCATTATTATTTAGAGCATACCTACAAACTGGACAAAACTTACGATCCGACGAATTTTCAAAATGCTTTAGGAAAAAGTATTGAAGTTTTGCAGGAAAAATTCCCACTTGGTATAATCTATCAGATTGAAAAAAAAGCATTTCATGAACACTTGCCGCAACTTAGTGTGCCGCTCATACAAAAAAAGCGTTTCACCGATATAAATCTACTGCTTGATGAATTTGTATGACTAAGCTTTAGCCTTTTGCATAAGCCAATTTGTATAAAAAAAATATTTTCTTGACAATTAGCAATTGATACTTTATACTGCTAAATGTATGAACGCAAACATCGAAATTTCCGATAAAAAACAGTATCCAATAGTGGCTATAAGAGACGGCATTGTATTTCCTGCAACAGAAAATGTTTTGGTTTTTGGCCGCAATAAAAGCGTTGAAGCCATGAAGGCGGCGATGAAAGAAGATAAGCATGTCGTCCTTGTCATGCAAAAAAGACTGGAAATAGACGAACCTGAAGTTGATGACATTTATCATATTGGTGTACTTGCAAAAATTGACAAGGTTGCAACCGGAGAAAAAGGGCAAATAAATGCTCTTGTTAAAGGACTACGTAAAGTAAAAATAAAGGAATTTACACAAAAATCTCCGTATTTCGTCGGACGCGTTTCAGAAATTCACGATATCGTGAATCAGGACGAAGAAGTAGCCGCGATCGTAAAGTATATTTCCGGACAGATAAAAAAAGCAATAAATTTAGGTAAAACGATCGACTTTGTGTTCCTCATGAATATTTTGAATATCAATTCCACGGATAATTTTTCAAATCAGGTTGCGATGGTACTTGATCTTAAAACCTCTGAACGTCAAGAACTACTTGAAGAAACAAATCTAAAAATTCGTTTATCAAAAGAAGTAGACTACATAAACAAAGAAATAAAAGTTCTTGAACTCGAGCAAAATATTTCCAGTAAAACCCAAAGAAAGTTTGAAAAAAATATGCGCGAAACTTTTCTTCGCGAAAAGATGAGAACTATTGAGGAGGAGCTTGGAGACAAAAGCGACAACAAGGAGATTGATGAATACAAAAAGAAAATCAAACTGGCAAACATGCCCAAAGAAGTCGAAGAAAAAGCCGTTAAAGAACTCAAACGCTTACTTCAAATGTCACAGTTTAACCCCGAATCATCTTATATACGATCATATCTTGATTGGTTGGTCGAATTACCATGGAGTAATGAGTCTAGAGAGAATATAGATCTTAAAGTAGCCGAAAATATTTTGGATGAAGATCATTTTGGTTTGAAAAAGGTCAAAGAGAGAATTTTGGAATTTTTGGCTGTAATGAAACTAAAAAATATGAAGAAAACGGTTGATGAAAAAGTAGCAAACCAGCCGTCAATACTATGTTTCGTCGGGCCCCCTGGTGTAGGTAAAACTTCACTTGGCCGCTCAATTGCAAGAGCTCTGGGACGAAAGTTTGTAAAAGTCTCACTTGGTGGTATACGAGACGAAGCCGAAGTACGTGGACACAGACGCACTTATGTAGGCGCTCTTCCGGGACGCATGATTCAAGGCATAAAACAAGCAGGAACCAATAATCCGGTATTTATGCTTGATGAAATAGATAAGGTAGGTCGGGATTATCGTGGTGATCCATCATCTGCTTTACTTGAAGCACTTGACCCGGAACAAAATCATTCATTTTCAGACCACTATCTCGAGGTGCCTTTTGATCTTTCGGATGTATTCTTCATCACAACCGCAAATATTTTAGATACCATTCCGGAAGCTTTACTTGATCGTTTGGAAGTCATCCATTTTGCTGGCTATACGGAAGATGAAAAATTTAATATTGCCAAAAACTATCTTATTCCAAAACAAAAGTTAGCCCATCACATCGATGCCTCTAAAGTGCGCGTTACCGATGAAGCTCTGAGAAGCATTATTCGCCGGTATACACGTGAAGCCGGAGTGCGCGAACTCGAACGTCAAATTGCAACCGTATTTAGAAAAGTAGCACGTGAAATTGTGGAAAAGAAAACAAACGGACAGGTACAAAGTGTGGGTAAATCGGAAGTACAAAAATATTTGGGTCCGTATAAATATTCAGCTCAAATGATTGAAGAACATAACACGGTCGGTATCACGACCGGTCTTGCCTGGACTCATGCCGGAGGAGACATACTATTTATTGAAGTTGCAACAATGCCTGGAAAAGGCGGTCTTACGTTGACCGGAAATCTGGGAGACGTCATGAAAGAGTCATGTCAAGCGGCGCTCTCATATATCCGCGCAAGATGGGGTGTGTTTAAGCTAGATAAAGACTTTTTTGGAACTTCAGACATACATGTTCACGTGCCTGAAGGTGCAGTACCCAAAGATGGACCATCTGCGGGAACGGCAATTGTGACATCGATGGTCTCAGCGCTAACCAAAATCCCGGTTAAAAGAGACGTGGCAATGACAGGCGAGATCACGCTTCGAGGTCGGGTCACAGAAATAGGCGGACTTAAAGAGAAAGTCATCGCCGCACACCGTGCAGGCATCAAAACCGTGATCATACCTAGAGATAATAAAAAAGATTTGGTGGATATTCCTCAGAAAGTGCAGGACGATTTGAAGTTTATCTTCGTCGATCATATTGACGAAATCTTACGTGAAGCTTTGGTATTCCCGAATGGTAAAAAAGAATTCGTCGCAAGACCACAGCTCATGCTAGAAAAGGAACCGGCCAAGGAAAAGAAGGTAAACTAATTTTTTATTGCAAATTTTATAGGTACATTTTTTATCAGAGCAACATTTCCTGATGGATCGTATGCT
>CAYNLS010000068.1:0-5849 GCA_964398125.1 uncultured Gammaproteobacteria bacterium | reverse complement strand
GGTCCACATCACCGTATCCATGACCGTGAAGTAGAAAAATTATTAAGAAATATTAAGTGAGTTTTTCCCAGATCATCAAAAATCGCATTGTTTCAAAGTAAGCAATATCCTCATCCTCAATCACGATTGCAACCGGAGTTTTATCTTTACAGGTGATAAATGAAACCTTGCTTCCAAAAATAAGATAGTCGGTTTTGGTAATATACTTTTCGGATATATAAACGATCTTGTTTCTTGAGTTTGATTTATCCTTTTGATTGTTCTTTTCTGTATTGTCTTCGGAAGCAATCTCAAAGGTTTCTAACATGAGTTGAGACAATCGATCATGATATTTCTCAAGATAATCGCCCATGACCCATTTTAGTTCCTCACTCAGACTGTACATATAAATCTTGTCTGAATTGAGACTTTCATCATAAACTTTCCTGACTTCATCAACACCTTCAAAATACATGATTCTCGATTTTTTGTTTTCAGTATTATATATAGCCTGCAAGTGAAATAATTCCTTTTCAAGTCCGATCACTGAATCGGTTATCTCTTTCTTTTTAAGTTTAGCTACCTCAATAAGCTCTTTAGGAGAGGTAGGTAAAATATACTTTTTCTTGCCTTTTACGATTACCTTAAGTAGCCCTTTGGAAACAAGTCCGTCTAAATGTAAATAGACAGTTGTTCTTGGAATGCGTGTTTTACGGGCAACTGTAAGTACGGTTGTAGTCCCTATCTCAAGGATTTTTAGATATACCAGTGCCGCCTCTTGCGATATTCCTAGCTTCTCTAAGTGTTTTTTGATTTCTTCCATACAAATCAGTATAACCAGATAACATGAATTTTGTCAATATTTATGACAGATTTATTTTAGGTTGTTATAAAAATAAATTATGTTGAATAAATTTTTTAATAAAATTATTGCAATGTCCTGTAAATCTCATATAATGAATTAAGACTGGCGGTGAGATTAAATGGCAGAAAAAATACATCAAAAACTTAATCCAGTGCGTCTTGGTAAAGCAATGGGTGTTTTATGGGCCACAGCAATGCTAATATACGGTCTTGCAGATATGCTGCTTTTGAGAAACACGATCCTTTCAGATATCATGAGTCAATGGTATATGGGATATAGTCCAACACCAATAGGACTTGTACTTGGTGTAGCTTGGGGATTTATAGACGGCTTTATCGGAGGCTATATCTTAGGATGGGTATATAATAAGGTCTAATAGTTTTGGCGCATCAATCTCGCCTCGTCTTCGCGAGGTATGTGTCCTAGTAAAGTTCTTACCGTTGGATGGCCGACTCGGCCTATTAATGACATAACGCCATACGGATGCGATGGATCAAATGCTTCTTTACCAAGAGAAGGCGTTTCAATCTCGTTCGGACGAGAGCTAATCTGAGGTAAAACCAGTCTTTGGATTATCCCGGAGGCATCTAACTCATACTCAATCGGCATTGTGCATCTTGCAACTAGGTCATCATGAAAATTCCGTGCTCGATTATTCATTCCCGCTTGTGCTCTTAATCTTCCAAGAACGGCTCCAAACTCCTGAGAAAACAACATTATTGCGCTTAGATTTGGTTTTTCGCCAGTTAGACTATCACAGTAAACTTTTCTTATTTCTCTTGGAAGATGTGACATTACAGTTTTTCCTATTTCTGCAATTGCTTGAGCGATCTGTTGAGCTGTCATGTCACTCCCAACAAAATATCCTTCGAAACCAGTTAGCCCGTAGGGATGACGTACCCGTTGCCACCTATCATAAGCAGGATCAATACGATGACTTTCTTTCAGAATACTTTCGCGATCAGTGTCAACTGCCCAGAGTAAGCCACCTATATCGTATGGGATATGTTTGGAGAGTATGACTTGCGGTAAGAACTCGCTAGTTCTCTCCTGTTCAACTTGGGTCATAAGTTTGTTTTAAAAAATATTATATGCAAATTTTAAGATTGTCAGTATGCGCCACCAATATGCACATCACACACTATTGAAGAAGCCTTATGTGTTAGAATAGTACGCATGCCGGAGTGGCGGAATGGCAGACGCGCACGGTTCAGAACCGTGTCCCCGATTAATCGGGGTTGGAGGTTCAACTCCTCTCTCCGGCACCATATTAGCTTTTGGCTCTTAGCGATTAGCTATTAGATTCTAAAAACTGAAAGCAAAGAGCTAATAGCTAAAATAGGAGGGTTGGCAGAGTGGCAATGCAGCGGCATGCTAAGCCGTGTCCCGATTCAAATCGGGACCACAGGTTCAAATCCTGTACCCTCCGCTTTTTATCTTTTCTTCCCAAACTTCTTCCAAAAACCACAACTGTCCCAAATATTCTTTATAAGAATAGCCTGTTCTTTTAAGCCACCAAATTTGCGTTTTTCTTAAAATTTTCTCAATAAATGCAGGGTTTTTTTCTTTTTTTAACATGCTAAAGATCCTATTTTTCTTGTCTGAAATTATGTGAACATTGGGGAAATATTTCTTAATCCAAGTGTTGGTTTTTAATAAATTTTTATATGTCTCATTTTTGTCGAAGAATATTTTCAACTGCAAAACCTCATGACCTACATAAAGATTTTGTTTTGTTTTAGGCAGTGTTAAATAAGAATTTGAGAAAAATATATTGAAACAGAGCTTCTCTGAAGGAGAAAAAGGTAATAATCGCAGAATTTTTTTAATGGCAAGGATAATAAATCTTGTAGTCCAAAGGTAACGGTCGTGAGTTATGATAAAAATATCAATATCACCTGTCTTGTCCGATTGATTCATACTCATAGAGCCCGAAATCCCAAGTAAACGTACTGTCGGAATTAGAATAAAAAGTTTTAATAAAGGTTTGACCTTTTGTAACAATTTTTCTGCCTTATACTGACGCCCAATCGTATCTCTGATTACTTTTCTTGAAAAAGCTATTCTATTTTTGACCGTCACAACATACTTTTTCTTAATAAAATGGTTCAAACCTTCTCTTAAAATATCTCTTTCTGTCTTTATATCAAGATATCTTTGTATTTCTGTAGGAGTTGGTGCGTAGTCAAAGTACTGATAATATAGAAGAACCTTTTGCAAGGACTTAAAGAGTTGTTCTTTATTCACCATTTTGGGAAAATTTTTCTTTTAATACAAGATATACAAATGTTAGAAGTCGCAGCTGTCTTTTAAATCTCCAAGGCTGTGATATCAATCTAAACAGCCACTCTAAACCAATATTCCTCAGCCAGCTTGGTGCCCTGGCTACAATGCCATAGGCATAATCAAAACCTCCTCCAACACCCATACAGATAATGCCATTTAATTTATTGTTGTGACGATAAAACCATAATTCCTGAAGAGGAGAGCCAAACGCGGCAAAGATGATTTGCGGCTTGTAATCGGTTACTATAGAAAAAATGCGTTCTTCTTCGAGCTTGGACGGATTTGATATATTTTGAATCCCAAAAATCCCTTTTGAACTTAAATTTGGGTATTTTTTATTGTAGCAGTTGGAAAGCTTGTTTGCTAAATCAGGTCGACCACCTAAAAAAAGCACTCGCAAGCGTCTAGTCGAATACGTTTTTAATAGCTCTTCCATGAAGTCTACTCCTGCCAGTCTTTTGACCTTTGGAACGGACAAAAACCTCATTCCGAGCGCAATTCCAACTCCATCAATAAGTTGAATATCCCCTTCTGACAATACATTTCTAAATAGCTCATTTTCGATAGACACCACCACATTTTCGGGATTTATAGATACGATATGGAAAAAACCGGTCGGATGGCCTATGAATAATGATATTTTCTCTAGGATTTCTTTTTTACTAAGCAATTTTAACTTAATTCCAATAAAATTGTTTGTGTTCATAATGTAGTATTTACTATAAGTAAATAATTTTTGATGTTATTTTGCTAAATATAAAAAATGATGTATTTATTTGATCATGATATTTGTTTATTCCAGCTTTATCAAACCCATTGTTACTCATAATTACCTATTTTATAAGAAAAAATATTATATTGGATATCAATTTTTATAATTTTAGAGTACAAGTGTAATTTTACACACTACTCTTAATTATTATAAGTTTATATTAACGTATTGCCTTTTTGTAACTATCTAAATTTTCGATCGCCATACCGATTCCACGGATAACACAAAATAGTGGTTCGTCAACAACGTAAGCCGGAACGCCTGTATAGTAGGTAATGAACTTATCCAGATTAGTCAATAATGCACTTCCTCCGGAAAGAACTATGCCTTTGTCTACTATGTCTGCAGCAAGCTCTGGTGGACTTTCTCCAAGGACCTCTTTCATCCCCTCAATAATCTGTCTTAATGGTTTTTGTAAAGCTTCGGTGATACTTATTTCTCCAATTTCCATGATCTTCGGTAATCCGGATTGAGTATCGCGGCCGCGCACTTCCATTTTTTTCTCTTCATGCTTTTGTGGGTCAAGTATATGGGCATTTCCTACATTCATTTTTATTTCTTCAGCTGTGCGTTCACCAACGTGCATATTGTGCTTCTTTCTCATGTGAAGTATGATTGCTTCGTCAAGCTTAGTCCCAGCATATCTTACCGTTTTGAAAACAACTAATTGACCAAGCGAAAGTATACCTATCTCTGCTGTACCACCGCCAATATTGACAATCATATGGCCTGAAGGCTGTGATATGGGTATCCTGGCTCCAATTGCAGCCGCCAATGGCTCTTCAATCAGATATACATCTGAAGCCCCGGCCTGCTTACAAGCAGCCACAACGGCTCTTTTTTCTACCTGTGACGAACCTCCAGGAATTGAGATCATCACTTCAGGCCAAAGTACGCGGCCATTTAGAGCTTTTCGTAAAAAATAGGTCACCATAGCAGAAGTCGTCGTGTAGTCTGCAATCACGCCGTCACGCATCGGTCTTGCCGCAACAATTGAGTCGGGAGTGCGACCAAGCATTTCACGTGCCTCCTGTCCCACGGCCAGGACTTCGCGATCACTTTCTGAGTAAGCAACCACCGTGGGTTCGTTTAGGACTATTCCCCTATTGGCGACGTAGACTAAAGTATTTGCCGTACCAAGATCTATACCGACTTTTTTTTTAAACCACATATGAGTATAAGATTTATAGAACTTATAGGTCGTATATTTTAATCCTTTATTGTATAATAAATGGGATAAGTAGTCTATTTAAGAGAAAAATAACTAGGTCACAATATATTTTAAATAGATCAAAATATATCTTCATATGAAAATCGTATTGAACGTAACGAAAAGTATAGTACCAAGGTTGATACTCGTTATTTTTTTTATTGCTATTCTAGTAATAGTTATCGCTTACGCCAGAGGTTATCGTATAAATTTTGATGAAGGCACGGTATCTTCAACAGGCATACTTTCTATAAATTCGACACCTAAACCGGGACGAGTTTATCTAAACGGTCAACTAAAAGGTGCGACCGATGTCAACCTCACTTTACCATACGGCAGATACACTGTTGAGGTCAAAAAAGACGGTTATACTTCATGGACAAAATCAATATCGCTAAAAGGTGAAATCGTAATGAGTCTTGATGCAAGACTTTTTTCAAAAAATCCATCACTTACGCCACTTACAAATCTTGGCGTCATTCAAGCCATACCAATAGGCAATACAGATAAGCTTATACTCATATCACAAACAGGCGATGTGGAAAAAGACGGTTTATACCTTTTTGAGGCGGGTAATAAACCACTGGCTATTTTTCCTCCTTTAAAGCCATTACTTATGAAGTCGCTACTCGTTCAGAATATTGATATTACTACTGCGACAATTGATTTTGCACCAAACTACCGTCAAGGCATGCTCACATTTATCACTCAAAATGGAGAAATTGCCTACCTGATCT
>CAYNLS010000067.1:0-5874 GCA_964398125.1 uncultured Gammaproteobacteria bacterium | reverse complement strand
CCGGTAAGTTATCAAGTGATACAGAAGGTTTGTTTTTGGTTTTGTCTGACATAGTGAATGAAAGGGATTATACGAGGGTACCGTCAGATTGTCAATTAGTATTTGATCTGACTCATAGGTCTCATTGACTTTCCGTAAGAATATATTTATTATGAAAGTTAAATATATAGCTCGTGTTTTACACATGAAATTTTCAAAAATATCTTCAGTTATTCGTGATCGCCGCGGTGCGGTAGGTAGTGTCGCCATAATTATTGGCATGGTGATAATCGGTCTCGGAATCGTGGTCGGTAATCAACTTCAGGATCCGGATAAAAGAATAAATATTCTTCCACGAGCGGCCATTGGTTTATTACCTGCAAACCTCTGGTGGACCAATGAAGGGACCGATCCAACGGCTGATGACAGAATAGATTTTTTTGTTCCTGGATTTACATGTAGTGATCAGGTGAGACTGCAAGTGAAGGTTTATGATTCTCGTAATAATAACGCCGATCTTGGTTTATTGTCAGAGAAAAGTGAACCACTGAACGGACGACAAACTTGTTATAAAGGTCAGTGGGGTCCAAATCCGGATGGCGCATACTATCGTTTTTGGGGGACAAAAGAACAACTACGTGCAAGAGGATTGCCAAAATATATACGCGCCAATATTCCTAGTCAAACCGATATGAGCGCCGAACTTGATTTAGGAGGAGCCGAAGCTGCTGTGTGTGTACCTACAACAAGTGCGCCGGCAAATAATGCAAGTATTACTAGTAATCCGAATTTCACTTGGTCAACTTGCGGCGGTACTGGTACTAAATATAGTCTTGAGGTTAAAGAAGGGAGTACTAGAGTGGATAGCGTGATCACTACTGCAACTAGCTATAAGTTTGCTGAGCCAAAATGGAAAAATGGTTCAACATACACATGGACGGTAAAAGTATGTCCGAATCCCGATTGTATTGGAGGCACACCTTCCACAGCTTTTACGTTTAAATATTCTCCTGTTACTCCGACACCAAAACCTTATGAATGCGGCAACACTGGTTGCACTAACAAGATGTATCGCGTTGATCCACCGATTTTGAATCAAAATGCTCAGCAAATTTGCCAAGCCAAAGGTTGGGGAGTATGCGCAGTATGTAATGTCGGCTACGGCCCGGTTTCGATTCACGGATGGAAGCCGGATACTGGTAGCTGGAGTACCTCATGTCCTGGTGCCTCACTTGGAGGATTTAACCCAACCAAAATGGAAGTTTGTTGTACTGTGCCTTCCGTCACTTTGACTCCAACAAAAACACCAACGAAAACTCCGACTAAAACACCGACAAAGACACCTACACACACGCCCACAAAAACACCAATGCCACCAACCAAGACTCCTGTTCCTCCAACTAAGACGCCAACTCCAATAGCTACTAGAACCCCGACTCGAACGCCGACCATTACTTTAACCCCAACAAAGACACCAACCCCAACCAATATTCCAGTGCCACAACTGTCATGTACAGTAACTGGAGGTAATAAAGTTCGCTGGAATATTGTTCCAAATAATGGTATTACGCTTTACTGGTGGCAAATACATGTTGTGAATGGTAGATGGATTTATAACAACTGGAGAGATGGAAGTTTCTATGAAACTCCAGCTGCGAGTAATACAAGATATTTGGCTCGCGTCAAGGCATATGATGGTAAGCGACAATCAGGCTTCACCAATTATGTCGAGTGTGCTACTACTGTTTGGACACCGACACCAACTTTGACCAAAATCCCAACAAAGCCACCAACTCTTACGAAAACACCAACCCCAACTTTGATTGCAACCAATACCCCATTGCCGACATCAACAGCACCAACAAGTCCAGCTTGTACACGTTTTGCCCAGGGTGATGCGACCTGCAACGGCCTCATAGACGACAATGACCTTGATTGTTGGGCTTATGAATTTGTCTTTAAGAATAGATTATCTCAACCGTTAAACAGCGGACAATCATGTGTCAGATCAGCAGACTTTGACGGTCAAAACGGTGTAGGATTACTTGACTTTGCAATCTGGCGATTAAATCGTGGTAGACAGAGAGATGAATAAGGTTTTTATTTAAAAATATAATAATTGAATATTTTATGTCAAAAAAATATATAAAAATTGCAATTTTCGCTTTAATGGCTGTAGGTATATTCGGCTTTATGTTTTGGTATGTTAATCAGTATTTATTTAAATTTTTTGCAAGTACGAATAATGTATCGGTAAGCATAGCTACAGTGCCCGAGACAAAATCGCTAAATGAAGAATTTTTGGTTGATATAAGTCTCGGGGGTCAAAATATGAACGGTGCAGAGCTTTACTTGAGTTACGATGCAAGCAAGCTCCAGTATTATAAAGATTATATTGGTCAGGGAAATACTGGATCTGGTATTCGTGTCATTCCGCCAGAATATTTTGATCGAACAATCATTGAAAAAACCGCAGACATAGAAAACGGTAAAAAAGAACTAACAGCGATCTTGGTCAATACTGCGCAATCATCGGGCGATGCAGTAAGGCTTAATTTTAAATTTAAACCAATTGCATATGGTACAGCATATATTTCAGTTTTAGAAAAATCTTCAGTTGTCGGGGCAGGCGCGGGCAATACGGCCACAAAATTTGAATTAAGTCCATCACTTACTACAACAACTGTTACAATAGTTGAAGATGGCGGCGGTTCGGTCACACCGCCTCAAGCACTCCCTCCTGTTGGATACTGGAAAATGGATGACAATGTTTCTGACAATGCTGCTAGAGTTATTGACTCTTCAGGAAAAAATAATCATGGAACAATCAATCGTGGCTCTAATAATACAGGAATGGATTGTACTACAACAGGAAAGTATGATGGTGCGTGTTTATTTGATGGAGTTGATGATGAAATCATTGTTAGCAATAAGCCTTCACTAAATCCTTCTAAAATAACTGCGTCTCTTTGGGCAAAAAGTAATACTACTTCTTGGAATCAAAACGGCATGCTTTTAAGTAAAAGAAATGCATATATTATTCATCCGAATTTGGGTACAAAAACTATCAACTTCTATGTGTATACAAATACCTGGCACTCGATTATATGTAGCCCAATAAATATTACGGATTGGCATTATTATTCAATGAGCTATGATGGTGTCACTTTAAAAGGCTATATTGATGGTGTTGCCTGTGGAGTAGCGGCTACTGTAAATCAGGCCATAAATACCACCGATACAGGTGATTTATACTTTGGCTATGATGATGGCATGTTTGAGCGAAGATTTAACGGTGTGATCGATGAGGTCAAAATCTATGATTATGTACGAACGCCGGAACAAATTGTCGAAGATATGAATGGCGAGGTCGAACCATCTGTTATTACTCCTACAGAACCTGAACCTTCGGAACCTTCAATATCAGGGATATTGACTCCACCAGCAGGCAGTGATTCAAATATAAAACTTAATCTGAAACTAAAGTTCCAAGGTATCACTTCGCAGCCAAAAGAAGGCAGTCGCACTATGGACGTCAAAGTAGGTCTCGCGCCGATTCCATATGTTCATCTTGCGACAGAAAAAACCGCTACGTTTACGGCGCAAGGCGATGGGACATGGACTGGCACGGTCGAGTTTGAAAATTTACCATCATATTTTGCCGGTACGATTTATATAAAAGGTCCAAAACATATCAAAAAGAAAATATGTTCAAACAGTCCGAAAGAACCTGTTGCCGGCGGTTATCGTTGCGGTGCTTTTGAACTATTAAATATTAAGGAGGGAGAAAATGATCTTGATTTTAGCGATATCATAATACTTGCCGGCGATTTACCAATCCAAAATGGCGTGGTTGACGCGGTTGATCTTGCCTTTATAAGACAAACTCTTAGTAATCAGGATCCAGAGAAATTACAGCGAGGTGATTTGAACCTAGACGGTATCATCGATACCCAAGATTTTTCAATGATGCTATCGGCGCTTGGCTTTAAATATGATGAGGAATAAGTTAAACTCATTTTATGGATATAAAAAACACAAATCAACAATTCGGTCCGCTTGATGGAACAAAGGTATCCAGCGTCGAAAATGAGGCTCCTAAAAAAGGCAGTTATCGCATGATCATCATCACCGCGGTCGTAATACTTATCGGTATAAGCGGATATTTAGTGCTTACAAATAATGCTCTTAAACAACAACTTCAATCAAGAATACCGTTTAATATATCCGGCTCGGGTGAGACTGTCAGTGATAACACAACAATTGTTGTTCCAACTGGAAACGATCAAAATATAGACAGAACAAAGTCTTGGGTTGATATAGTACCTGAAAATCCGAGCAAAAACTATACAACCTCGGAAAACGTCGTGCTTTATGTAGATGTTTCATCTGGGGGAAGTGACATGACTGGTTATGATGTACTACTTACTTTTGATCGTGCATACTTTGACTTTGTCGATGTGAGTTCGGCACTGCCAAATTTTCAGAAATTTCAATTCGATAATAAAACCCATATAAGTGTGACCGGTATAAAAGATCCAGATGACAAGTCACAAAGCATTTTAGACAATACTCATTTATTAAAATTGACTCTTAAACCGAAGCAAAAAGGCACGAGTAAAGTCAGTATTGTCGAGGCGGCTGGTAAAGAAGTCACTCAGATTGTTGACGTGAACGTGCAGGTCATCAAGCCACAGCTTGGGAGCGAGGAACTGACAGTCAACTGATAAAACAACTTATGAAAAGGTATTTTTTAAGCGCCATTATCGGCATTTTTATTTTCGCTATTACAGCAAGTTTGTCCGGTGTTTATGCAGCGGGTACTCTTGACTTCGATCCCGACTCAACCGAGGTTGGAGTAGATCAAACATTTACAATTGATATTAATATTGATGCGGGGACAGATCAGATCGCATCAACTGATATTTACATTGACTTTGATGAAACATTGGTCGAACTTGATACCGTGACTGACGGTGACTATTTTCCAGATGTCAGTAATCAACCGCTTACCGGAAGATTGTATATAGCTGGACTCATGGAAAATCCAGGTGAATATAAAGAAGGCACAGGCAATGTCGCAAAAGTCACCTTCAGAGCCATAGCTTTAGGTTCAACCAGTATTTCTTTTGACTGCGATGACACCGAATCAGAAACTTCTAAAATAGTTCAAAATGACGCAAATGCCACTGACATTATCGACTGTGATGCTCTTACTTCACATACAGTCACTATAACTGCGGAAGCAACCGATAATAGCACAGATACTTTACCTCAAAGCGGTACATATGATGATGCTGTAAGCTATCTTAGCTACGGAGGTATCTTGCTTCTTTTGGGAGTCGGTATTCGCGTAATCTTGATGTTCCTGTGAGCCTCATGATGTGGTAAGATTAAATGTATGAATTCTTCACTGACAAGCATCATACAAAAGCCAAATAAAGCTCGTATTTTAGCTATTGCGGTCGGACTCTTGATTTCTGTACCAGTTTTTAGTTTTGCATATTTTAACGCCCAAAATTTTTTTGCGAGAGCTTCAGATGAGGTACCACGCGATGTCACCATTTCAAAAATCACAAGAAGTAGCGCTCATGTTGTGTGGGTGACCGACAAGCCGACCCAAGGAGTGATCGAATACGGATTGTCATCTGAAGAGCTTAATCTTTTTGCGCCAGAACTTGAAAGTAGGCGAGAGCATGAAACGGAGTTGACCCTTCTTTCTGCCGCAACGACCTATTATTTTCATTTGCGTGTGGGAAATATAGTTTATGATAATGCCGGCGTGCCATGGACATTCACTACAAAAACAGAAAGCGGTGATGAGGCAGAAGAGGAAGTGAAAGGTATTTCAATCCGCCTCACTCAAGCAGTACAAAAAACCTCACCGACCGTGAC
>CAYNLS010000066.1:0-5876 GCA_964398125.1 uncultured Gammaproteobacteria bacterium | reverse complement strand
AGCGGATCCAAGTATTTTCCCGTGTATAAATTTTATGCAAAATAAATTTGCTGGATACTCGGATCGTTTCATCAATAGCAGTCTTAATATTTGAACGCTCCACGTGTTCAAGGACATCAAATGTCACCACCAAATCGAACTCATCTTTTTTATAAGGCAGATTTGTTATATCTCCTTTTTTGAGAAACGGACGGATCGATTTATCGGCAAGTTCAAGTGCTTGATCGGAGATCTCCACACCATAGGCATCGATCCCGGATTGTCTTAATGCTTGCACGAGCTCACCGGTACCACAGCCGACATCAAGACAGTTTTTTGGATTCATAAATACGCGTATGATTAGGGCGCGATACCAGATACCAGCTCGACGAATGATTCTCCCCAGCCACGACTCTCTTTCCGCAAATTTATACCCGCTTTGATTGCCGGTATAATAATCGCGATTATAAAAACTAGCGTCTATACGATACGGCAAAATGACCGTACCTTTAAAGCCATCACCCTCAATAATATTACTTAAATTTTTGAAATCCCCACCATGTGTCACGATCACCGTCAACTGTAATTGCTTGGCAAGCTGAGCGGCGATTGGATCAAAAGGTGCATTTATTCCTGGTGACCATTTAGTGCCGATAAATTTTTCAAGTTCTTCCCATGTAAGTTTTTCAATCGCTATTGCGTCTTTGTATTTATTTGGATCTTTATCATAAACATAATAAATATTTGAAAGGTTGATGATGAGATTCGCACCATAATCGCGAGCAAGGATCACGGCGTCATAATCTGTAGACCAGCCGGGCAGCCATCCGGCACCGATGACAATCGGTTCTTTCCAGTTTTTCAGCTTTTTATCATAATTTTCTATTATACGAGGGTGTGCTATATCGACAAAAATTGTACGAAGTAGATGTGCATTTAAACGCGTCGCGTGTATGCCAAGCCAGTCCAAGTCTTCCTCTTTCATACCACCAACTACGGTTCTTCCGGCATCGCGATAATGTCTTGCCGCCAGCCCACCGCCCGCGACAAGAAAAAATCGTTTACCCTGCTTGACGTAATGACGGATAAATTTATTGAGTGAGTCCAGAAATTTTGTGTCGATTCCACCTTGCGGGACAATAAGTGATCCTCCTATTGAGAGTATGATCGGTGGTTCTTCTTGACTAAACATAATCTTATCTTAAAAAAAAACCGCTCATTCCTAAGCGGTTACGCCTACTTCTTGGCTATCATTTGCATTGGGTAACAATTTTCAAAATATGCATATAGTATGTATTTTAATAATTATAATTCAACTTTGACAAAAAGCAATACGTCATCTAAAATAGGCTTATCATGCGCAGGTCACGAATAACTATCACTCTTGACACTCAAATTTTAAAAAAAGTGGACCGGCTTATTGATAAAAATAAAATTCGTAACAGGTCCCATGCAATTGAGTATATACTAAATAAGTACACGGAGTCAAATGTGCATACTGCAGTCATTTTAGCAGGCGGACAAGGTACCAATCTTCGACCTTATACCTACGAAATCCCAAAACCACTTTTACCAGTCAAGGGCGCTCCTATTCTTGAACATCTCATAGTGCAACTGAAAAAACACAATGTCACCCAAATAATAATTGCCATAAGTTATCTTGGTGAAAAGATAAAAACATATTTTGGCGATGGTAGTAAATGGGGTGTAAATATTGAATATTCTGAGGAAGAAGAAAATCTGAATACTGGCGGCGCTTTACGCAAAGTAAAAAACAGATTAAATAATGAAACATTTTTAGTCATTCATGGCGATATTTTGACCAACTTTGCTTTTGCCGATTTCATAGAATTTCATCGTAAAGAACATTCTGTGGCCACAGTGGCATTGACTACGGTCGACAAACCGCTTGAATACGGACAGTTTAAACTGCATGGCACAAAGCTTGTCGAATTTTATCCAAACACGAAAAGACCTGGTCTTAAGAGTCACCTCATCCATTCAGGTATATATGCTTTTACCACAGATATTTTCAATTATTTTCCGAAAGAAAAACGGTTCGCTCTTGAAGATGTGATACAAAAACTTGTAGAACAAAAAAAGGTCAGCGGATTTGTATTTGAAGGAAAATGGTACGATGTAGGTGATCCGCAAAACTACGAACAGGCTATAAAAGAATACATGCCCTAAATATTCCCAAAAACTCCTCCACCAACTCCAAAAATGTAACCGACAATTCGCGTTATCAGATAAGAGACAACAAGAAGTACAAGACCGATTATCGCGGTCGTAATCTTATTTTTGCCGGCTTGTATTTTTTCTGCTTCACCTTGTGACATGAGAAGATCGTACCCACCCCAAATCAGAATAAAAAAGACTATCACTCCGGCAAGTGGGAATAAAACCATGTTGATGACTACATTTATTAGATCGGTTAATTTATCTATTCCTACGAGCGGTCCGGAAATTGCAATCGGAGTACCCGTTCCTGTCGGGTTTATGATGATCTGTTGGGCAAGTTTATCTGACATAAATTAACTTCTAAATAATTTTTTTATCCCAAATAAAATGATTAATAATACAAAGTGAACAAGAATTGAAATACCTAAGTTTACATTTACATCATACACAAAATCGGCCGTGACCGCAATGAGCTCAGGGCTTTTCAAAAAAACCGACAAATCAATTTGAAATAAATACAAAAAAATAAACAGCAAAATTGTCAAAGGCAAGACATATCCGAGATCTATCAAATCCTGACGGGAAGAAAACATGGTGGTAGACAGCACGAAGATTAGGTAAAACATGAGTAATTTGAACCATAAATTTTCAATTAAAAATATATCAAGTGTGCTTATCCAAAAAAATATAACAAGGCCGACCATGATAGGTGCAATTCCGACAATAATTCCTCTTAAGATATCTTGCTTTTCATAAATCACCCGTCCAAGTTTGATGTAATTTTTTTCAAACACAGGAAATATATGGATTTCCCTGACTTTTAATAAAAGTATTATTGCGACAAGAAAATGAGATAGTTCATGGATGATAGTTCCCGGGGAAAAAATTAAAGCCATAAATGAAAGTACGATTTTCTCGTTTCGAAAAAAAAGCCTTAAACTGTAAAACAACTCTCGTATACTAAGTCGGGATATAAAATACAAAAATATGAATTCAATTACGAACACGAGTAGCAAGAGACCGATCATAAAACTAAATATACTGGTATTTCCTAAGTAGGATTAATGCAATAAGAATAATTACGGCAAACGTGATCAAAGACATTATGACAAGTACGATACTTATCTTTTTGTCGCCACCATATGTTTTTTTTAGCTTGGACATGTCAAGCGGAGTGTATTCTGGCATAGCAGTTCCCGACTAATTTACGACAGCGGCCATTGGTTGGGCGTCATCATGTTCTTTTTCTTCATCTTTATCTTTAGTATCTTCTTTAGAATCCCAACTCGAAAGCCTATCTTCAAGTTTTTTTTGAATGTCCTTTTGATCTTTGATAGGTTTTTCCGTTGCCGTCGCCTCTTTGACATCCTTACTCTTAATGTCATTTGTTGTATCTGCGGGTTGATTTTGCTCTTTGAGCGTGGTTTCCTTTTCTTCTGTCACTTCCTGAAGCTGAGTCGAGGCGCATTTTGAACATACTGGAGTTGCAGTTGGAATAACCTCGGTGTCAAATTTATTGGCACATTTTTCGCAGAAAAAATGTTTAGTGACTGATTTACCTTTTGCATCAGTTTCTTGAGTTTTCTTCATCTCAATTCTTTCAACATTGAATATGAATTCGTCACCATTAAAGTCAACGATGATCGTATCTCCTGCTTGAACTTTTTTACCAATTATGAGTTCGGAAATCGGATTTTCAATGAGTCTCTGGATTGCTCTTCTCAAAGGTCGTGCTCCGTAAATTGGGTCAAAACCCTCCTGAACAATTTGTTTTATGGCTGCTTCTGTTGCTGAAAAGCCTATTTCCTGTTCTTCAAGTAGTTTTGTCAAGCCTTTTAATTGCAGCTTGACGATCTCAATCATGTGATGATATTTGAGAGGTTCAAACACTATGACTTCATCAAAACGGTTGACAAGTTCGGGGTGGAAAAACTTCAAAAGCTCATTCATCACTTTCTGTTTTATAAGATCATATTTTTTCTTGTCAGTTTCATCTTCCATATTTCGCTTGACTTCAATCTCGCGATCAAGTGGGAAGTCGGCTCCAAAATAATCATGGAGTGATTGCTTCACCCACTGCGGAGCTTTTGAATCAAGATACCAAATATCGCTTCCGACTATGATGATTTCGCGTGAGGAAGGCGAAAAAGTGTGTATATCCCAATATGTTGTTGGAAATTGAGCATTTTCACCTGCTATTTTTTGATCTTTAAAATAATCCTTAAGTGTACCTGTTTGCCAATCGGTCGTACCTGCTTTTTTCCTCCAAAACCTGTCTTTGAATGTCACGATCTCTTGTTCATCCGGAGTAAATGCATGTGTTTTCAGTTTTATGGTTGGCAGTTGTTCTTCAGGAGCGTCGGGAAGAGCATTAATAACTACATTATCTTTAAAATAATCAATTAAATTGGTGGCGTTCCATACCTTTGCTGTTGTCGCATTACGAGTAAAGACTATATTTCCAGCGGTAACTACCTCCGTGCCTTTTGGAGAAATGGCATGAGTGTCATATCCCATCATCGGAAAACCGACGGTTTTCATTGCCTCCTGATTGTAGACTTGGGCATTATCTTGAGTTTGTGCCGGAGTTTGTTCTGTGCCTTCAGCTTGTTCTTGGGTTTGAGGTGCTTGTTCGACCGATTTTTCTACAGGTATTTTTCCTTCTACCTTTTGACCGGCAAAATAATCAGCAAGAACATGATCTTGCCATGTTGAGGCCGGCTGCTTTGCCTGATCACTACCGACACCGTCTCGCTCGAAATATTTATTTCCGATGGTCAGCAGTTCACGACCGCGCGGAGTAAATGTATATGTCGAAACCATGGTCGGTTCTGCAATCTCGGTCTTGCCGCTTTTTAACATCTCATCTTGAATCATCTTGGTTCCAATGTTTGAAGTACAGATTACAACCGTATTTTTGAAGGAGATTGTGCGACCCGTATTGGCTGTAAGTCTTCCGTCATCAAGTAGCTGTAAAAGAATATTAAAAATATCAGGGTGGGCTTTTTCAACTTCGTCAAATAATACTACCGAATATGGTTTGCGTCGCACGGCTTCGGTGAGTTTGCCGCCTTCTTCGTACCCTACATAACCTGGAGGTGAACCCAAAAGCTTAGCGACTTCGTGGCGTTCCATAAACTCGGTCATGTCAAAACGGATCACTGCCTCTTCTTCATCAAATAATACTTCTGACAAAGTTTTTGCCAGTTCGGTTTTTCCGACACCTGTTGGTCCAAGGAATACAAAACTACCTATTGGCCTATTTGTCGATTTTAGTCCGGCTCGTCCCCGACGCACAGCTTGTGCAACTGATGCAACAGCGCGCTCTTGATCGATCATGCGCTTGTGGATGATGTCTTCCAATTTGACGAGCTTGTCTCCTTCGGACAAACTAATACGCGCCACAGGAATTCCCGTGCGTTTTGCGATGATATCTTTAACGATTTCTTCGGTGACTTCGGTAGTCGTGCTTGCTTTTTTCATCGCAAATTCGTCTTGCTTTTCTTTAAGTTTTGAATTTACTTCATCTATTTTTGAACGGATTATACGGGCCCGCACTTTTTCACCTTTGGCTTCACGCTCCGTAAGCTCCTGTTTTTGCTGGGCAATACGGTCTTCAAGTGATTTAATCTCTTCAGGAAGCGAGATAAGTGGTAAGCGTACCGCGGCTGCGCCTTCGTCCATGAGATCAAAAGCTTTATCCGGCAAAAATTTGT
>CAYNLS010000065.1:5646-5900 GCA_964398125.1 uncultured Gammaproteobacteria bacterium | reverse complement strand
TTCTTTAATTTTCTTTGATTTGTCTCCGGGCATCACTTCAGCCATAATCTCATCAATGCCAAGTTCTTTTGCTACTGCTTGAGCGGTGATTTTGTTGTCGCCAGTGATCATCACAGTCTTAATATTCATTTCATGAAGTTTTCGCAATGTATCTCTTGCATCCTCTTTGAGAGTATCTGCAATACCGATAACCGCACGCACAGCGCCATCAATTGCTACCAGTGAAACCGTTTTCCCTGCCTTCCGAAGTGTAT
>CAYNLS010000065.1:4432-5636 GCA_964398125.1 uncultured Gammaproteobacteria bacterium | reverse complement strand
TTTAATATACTGTTTAATCAAAGACTGATAGGGTATATTCACTTCGTTAGCCTTTAAAAATCGTTCTGTCCCAACGAGAATATTTTTATCATCAATTTTTGCTTCAATGCCAAGTCCGGGATGATCTTTAAAAGATGAAACTTCTAATTCTTTTACACCTCCCCTTAATTCCCTCCTCGAGGAGGGAGTAAGGGAGGTGTTGCCTTCAAAAAATTCAACAACTGCTTCTGCAAGCGGGTGGTGTGAACGTTTCTCAATGGAGTAGAGTAGTGATGAAACAGACTTTTCCTCTGGCTCATAAGCGACGACTTCTGGTTTACCTTTTGTTAAAGTACCGGTTTTATCAAAAACGATGACATCGATCTTGTGTGCAATTTCAAGAGCTTCAGCGTCTTTTATCAAAATGCCATGTCCTGCGGCTTTTCCGGTCCCTACAAGAACTGCTGTTGGCGTCGCAAGTCCCAAAGCGCAAGGGCAGGCGATTATAAGGACTGTAATTGCTATATAAGTTGCAAAGGGAAGAGAAGCAGTAACCCAAAAAGCAAAAGCTAAGACGGCAATCATGATTACGGCCGGCACAAAAACCGAAGAAACACGATCGGCCAGTCGCTGTATCGGCGCCTCTGTAGCCTGTGCCTCCTCAACCATACGAATTATTTGTGAAAGCAAAGTATCGGCACCGACTTTTGTAGCTTTATATTTGATAAAACCCGATTTATTGATTGTGGCACCGATGACAGCGTCATCTTTTTGTTTATAAACCGGTATAGATTCGCCCGTCACCATGGATTCATCAATTTCAGTTGTTCCTTCGATGATAGTTCCATCAACCGGAAGCTTTTGTCCGGGCTTCACCACCACAATATCTCCAACCCTAACAAAATCAATAGGGACATTCATTTCTTTGCCATTTCTGATGATCGTAGCTTCTTTCGCCTGAAGATGGAGAAGTTCTTTTATAGCTTGTGCAGCTTGCCCTTTTGCCCGCATTTCAAGAAGCCGACCAAGCAAGATAAAAAATATGATAAATACTGCCGCTTCAAAATAAACATCATTTCCAACATCACGCGCTGATAAAAATGTCTGCGGGAAAAAAGTCACAATCGTCGAATATATCCAGGCCGTGCCAGTGCCAAGTGCAATAAGTGTGTCCATATTTGAGGCTTTTATTTTCAAAGCGGTCCATGCGCTGACAAAAACTTCT
>CAYNLS010000065.1:0-4422 GCA_964398125.1 uncultured Gammaproteobacteria bacterium | reverse complement strand
AAAGTATTGGAGTTGCGAGTAAAAACTGTAAAAAATAAAGTAGCGAAATACGCCAATTTGATATCTGAATGTCGCCAAATATCATTTTTAAATCAGGAAGACCGAGGTTCATCCCAAATGCCATCCAAATCATGTATAAGAGAAAAGGTATCGCGCCTAGCCCCATAAGACTTACGCGTCTTTTCAAATCGTTATAGAGCTTGTTGCGTAGTTTTTCGTCGAGTGGCACTCCATGATCATGTTGATCTGTACTTTCTCCGTGATGATCCATGGACATTTTTTCGACTTCGGGAGGGGAAGCAAGCACAGTTGTACCCGAGGTTGAATGCACCAATTGATAAGTTCCGGCCCTGGCAACTGCCTTTTTAAGATCATCGACAGTTGTCTTGGTTTCATCATATTCTACACTCATTTTTTCTGTGGCAAAATTCACCAGGACTTTTTTTACTCCTTCAAGTTCGGAAACTATATCCTCAATCAAAGTTTTACATGAAGCGCAATGCATGCCGACAATTGGGAATATTTTTTTTGTCATATGACATGGACTGAAACAGGTGGCACCATACCCATACTGCAACTGATTTTATAATTGCCTTTTTTTTCAGGAGTGAACTCGACTTCAGTAACTTTTTCTGTAAGATAAACAACCTTATCATAAAGTCCGGGAAGGTACATTGCCTGCGCACAACCATAAGCGCCGTTATTATTCACTATAAACTTGACTGGAATTCCTGCCTTAAGCGTGATTTCTTTTGGCAAATATTCAAAACCCCGCGCCTCAAGATTCAATTCCTGAAATTCTTTTCCATTTATATTTATAGTTTTTACACCGGATCCTGAAGACAATGAACCTGAATTTGAAGATTTAGCGATAAAAGATAAATCACTCAAACTTGCGACCCCCAAAACATTGAGTGACGCATTGAAATTATAAACTCCAAACACGATGATAAAAATAGCCACAACCAGATTAAACCCCTGAGCATAAACTTCATGAGTTTGAAACTTGATGCTTGAATAGCTTAAAAAAGCAAGCACAGGCAAAGTGCCAAGAGCAAATGCCGTCATTATGAGCATACTGTTTATGGGATTACCCGTTGCAAGTGCAATTGATTGAGCCATAAGTGTAAATCCGCAGGGCAAAAAAAACGTAAGCGCTCCAGAAATAAATGGCATATATTTACCGCTAAAGTTTTTTTCATCACTGACAAATCCTGTGATGAAGCGGGGCAGCGCAAAATTGAATCGTTTAAAAAATGGCACACCAAGCATTTGCAAGCCCAAAATAATAATAATTAAAGAAACAGCGCTTACAAAAATCGACATAAAACTTAAAGAAATCGTGAAAAACGAACCAATAAATCCAAGCGCGGCACCGAGAATCGCAAAAGAAACCAATCTCCCTACATTAAACATGGCAAAAGGAATAAAACGTTTATTTGTTTCTTTACCGCCGTACAATGACTGCCATTGTTTTGACAAAGATAAAAGAAGCCCACCGACTAAAGCAGCGCAACTTGATAATCCGGCCACAATACCGAGGATAAAAAATGCCGGCAAACTTGAGGTTTGGTTGACACTGAATCTTGCCAAAATTTTTGTGTCCTCAATTATTAGATAAATTACCGTGAGTAGAATTAAAACAATTACTGCAATAAAAATATTTTTGATGTTTAATTGTGTTTGTCCGACAGGATCCTGACTAAAAGAATAACCAAGCTCTACAAATTCTTTATTAAGTTTTTCAACATCGACATTTCCAGTGACATCAACTTGTCTATCTTTAAGTGAAGCTTTCACCGAATAAACTCCAGGCATTTTTCTGATCTTGCGTTCAATCACGAGCTCACATGCCGCACAGTGCATGCCGGAAACGTATAAAGTACAAGATTTTTGTTTTGACATAATTAGTATTATTTGAGCGAAGTAATCAAAATTTACGAGATTACACGCAACGTGCCACTCACGACTATATAGATAAGGATACAACTTTGCTTGGAACCGAGTTAAATTTTCGGTTACGAGCGAAAAATTTTTACTGAATCTGGAACATTAACTATACTACTTACTTAAAATTATAAATTCCTATTAACTCTTGTACGGTTCTATCTTCGTTTCCTTCTTTTATCTGATGTATCGCACAGGTTTTCAGATGATCTTCCATCATGAGCATATCAATTTGTTTTAAAGCTTTCTGCACAGCAAGAGATTGGTGAAGTACATCGATACAATATTTGTCATCGTCAATCATATCGTGAACCTTTTGTAAATGTCCTTTGACGATTTTCAATCTATGAAGAATACGATGCTTGTTGTTTTTTATATGTACCATATCTAATCTCCCTATAGGGGATTAAATCGATAATAATCTACGGTTGTCATAAAGTCAAGAGAATTAATATAATAAGTTATGAAATTTGCATTCGTCGATATCGAAACATCAGGGTCACATATGCGTCATGACCGTATAATCGAGATAGGGATACTCCGTGTTGAGAATGATAAATTGACTCGCACTTATAACAAACTTATAAATCCGGAAATTCCGGTTTCACCTTTTATTCAGGAATTGACAGGTATAAGAGTAGATGAACTTGAATATGCGCCAACATTTGAACAAGTAAAAGAAGAAATAATGGAAATACTTGATGGAGTGACATTTGTGGCGCACAATGTGCGTTTTGATTATGGATTCTTGAAAAATGAATTTCGACGATTCGGTTTGCCTTTCACCACAAAACAACTCTGTACTGTCAAACTTTCACGCGCGCTTTTTCCACAATATAGAAGACACAACCTTGATTCGATCATAGATAGATTTAATCTGCAAATTGTCAATCGCCACCGTGCATTTGATGATGCACAAATTTTGTGGAAATTTTACGGATATTTAGTAGATAAATTTTCGGAGAAAAAGATCGAAAAAACTGTCGAGAAAGTGATGTTCCGACCTTCTTTACCGACTACAATTACGGAAAAACATATCGATACTCTTCCTGAAAGTCCTGGCGTATATATTTTTTATGGTCCAAAAAAACTACCGCTTTATATTGGTAAAAGTATCAATATCCGCGACCGTATCCTGTCTCATTTTGCGAGTGATCAAGAGTCGACTCGGGAATTTAATATTAAACAACAGATTCGGGAAATCGAGACTATCGTCAAAGCAGGGGAGCTTGGAGCACTGCTCGTGGAGGCGAATCTTATAAAGAAAATGCAACCTTTATATAATAGACGTCTTCGCACTGTAAAAACTATTGCCGTCATGACAAAGGGCATTGATAAAAAAGGTTTTTTTGTTCCCAGGATTGAAAAAGTTTCCTCCAGTGATATAAATATGGGTGATAAAATTTTAGGTATTTTCCCATCCAAAAAAAAGGCAAAAGAATATCTTCAGCGCAAAGCAGAGGAACATGGACTCTGTCAGAAGATTTTAGGTCTTGAAAAAACCTCCGGTCCGTGTTTCGGCTATAAACTTGAACAATGTCGTGGTGCCTGCATAGGTCGGGAAAATATACTTGCTCACAATATCAGATTTATTGAAGTATTAAGTGAAAATAAAATAAAAAAATGGCCGTTTTCAGGACCGATCATCATCACTGAACATGATCCTATCGAAGAACGAAAAGAACAATATATCGTAAATAAGTGGTGTCTGATTTCCGGCAAAAATGACGAACTGATTTTTGATCATGATGTTTATAAAATCTTAGTCAGATATATTTTTAAACAAAAAAATCAACTTACGATACACGTTGTTGAGGGAAACACGGATTTGCAAACTCGTACATCCTACCCCTTCATGTATTGACAAATGCTTTATAATTGAATCCATATGAACAGAAATACACTTATCATCACAACGCTTTCTATAATCGGCGTGATTGTTTTTCTAGCGGCAGCATATGTTTTGACAAGCGGTACTCAGCAAGATACTACGGAATATCCCGATTTAAAAATAGTAAAAAATACCGATCACGCCAAATGGGCAAAGGAAAATAAGGTCGTATTTATGGAGTACAGTGATTTCCAATGCCCGGCTTGCGGACAGTATTATGCACTTATGAAAAATATCGGAGACGATGCCGATGGGGAAAAAATTATGGCAAATATCACTTTTGTTTATCGGCATTTTCCTCTTGATTCAGCACATCCCAATGCAAGAAGTGCAGCGCATGCATCGGAGGCAGCGGCAAAACAGGGAAAATTTTTTGAGATGCACGACCTTCTTTTTGAAAAGCAAGGCGAATGGTCAACAAGCGATAAACCGGCGGAAATTTTTGTTACTTACGCAAAATCACTCAAACTTGATGTTGATCGGTTTAAAAAGGATTTGGATTCAAAACAAGTGCAAGATAAAGTTCAGGCAGATCTAGTTTCAGGCCGTGATGTGAACGTGCAAGGCACACCGACATTTTATTT
>CAYNLS010000064.1:5590-5934 GCA_964398125.1 uncultured Gammaproteobacteria bacterium | reverse complement strand
TCCTACTCTTCATGTCAATATGATAATCAATACCCCATTAAGAATTTATTAAGATCGAAGTTTTTTTAACCTTCATAAAATCTTCATAAGCATTCCGCTATAGTAAAAAAATGGACGATGAAAGTTTATGGAAAATTGCTAAGTACATTTTTATCATTGGAGCAGTTTCGGCTGTTTTTATGCTATTAAATACATATCTCCATAATGCTTTTGGGTCAAA
Source organism: uncultured Gammaproteobacteria bacterium (assembly GCA_964398125.1). Classification (GTDB taxonomy): domain Bacteria; phylum Patescibacteriota; class Microgenomatia; order UBA1406; family GWC2-37-13; genus CAYNLS01. Next base: position 5,714 of record CAYNLS010000064.1, on the reverse strand, counting down.
AGTTCCCACCGCTTCGGAGTTTATGAAGCAATCTGAAAAAGCTATAAAGTAAAAAACTTCTATGGTAAAAGCGGTCCTCCTTTATAACCCGGAATCCACGATGGAATAAATACATAGATCATGA
>CAYNLS010000064.1:0-5543 GCA_964398125.1 uncultured Gammaproteobacteria bacterium | reverse complement strand
CGATTACAAATGAGATGAGAAGATAAAGTAAAAATAAAATGCTGTGATCAAGAAACGTTTTATGTCCCTTTTGTTTACAGCATTTTCCATAATAAAAATAAATAAATATGAGACCTCCCGCAAGTAATAATGCAGGAATTAAATAGACCTTTTTTTCTCCCTCTTGACTAAAAATAAAAAGATAGCCCGAAGAAACTAGAATGAATAAAAACGCTCCGCAGCAGATTAGATGCTGTAATGTAAAAGGGATCATAATCCAAAAGACTTTCTTCATACTCACTTTTTACTCATGAACCCCCAAACCCATCCAAATACATAACCTATAATCCATGCAAACGCAACAAGCACAATGCCGACGATAAAATATCCATAAAAAGTGACGTTAACATCGCCCATTTGTCTTAAAACTAACCCATGTGTCAACCATTGTGTAAACTGGAATGAGAAAGCCGGAAAAAATGCTACAGCAAGCGTACAGATTGTCCATGCAAAGGCAGTGGTGATCGCGAGTGTATTTGCCAGAACCATTTTATCCATTTTCATACATATCACCTCTTTTCATTTAAACTAATTTATAACCAAGTTCAGATACTGACTTACGAGCAACTGTTTCGTCGTAATCTTTCAATAATTCCAGTGTAATCTCTTTCTTATTAAAATCGGCATGCATGTCATGAATTCCTTTTACTTTTTTTAACGTTCTTTTTATCATCTCAACACATGCACCGCAATGTATTCCTTCCAATTTATATGTTTTTGTTTTAAACTCCACATCCACCACCTCCTTTCGGGGGTTGCTTCACGATTCCTTGATCTTGCAGCCACCTTTTAGTTTGTGCCCAACCGTTTGATGAAGAATACTCACTACTTAATAGTTTTTTGGGGTCAACATCTTTAAACTCGGTATTTTCTTTACTTTTAAAATAAAGAGCTAAATCATAGTAATTGGCTGGAAACCAGTACGCACTGATATATTTTCCGGCTTCATACATCTCGTCTTCAGTTGCGCCTTGACTTGCCATGAGCTGCAAGACTGATAAAAGTGCCATACCGTGATTGCAGTCAGGGAATGATGTGGGATTTCCGCAACATGGTCGATAAATATTTGATGAGACTTTTTCAACAAGGGATTCCTGCTCAGGTGTCATTGGGATCAAAGTTTCCTTAGCATAATAATCCATAGGGTTGCTTTTGGCGAGAGTCCAACCGCCAGTTGAGGCAAAACCCCCCGCACCGCCGTCTCCGTATTTGACCATTTCGCCTTCGGGAAGAACCCGTGATTTATTCCCGAGACCAGCGGCCCAGAAAAAATTGAGAAGAAAATTGGAATTTTCACGAGTAATCTTGACTTTTTTATCCGTTCCTTTGGTGAGAATAGTCAGTTGTTCATCGGTCAACGCCTCTTGCCGACTTGCATACAACTCTTGAAATTTTTCAAGATCGATTACACCCATTGCCAGCATGCGCGGTCCAAGATCGCCAAACTTGGTATTTAACTCGTAACCTTTTTCAGGATTTATTTGGTTATATATTTCGTCAGATGCTCCAGACGTAGTCTCAATTTTTTTCTCCGCAATACTTCCAAACACATTACCTATTGGGAGCGGCATACGAGGAATTGCATAGACTAAGAGTACAAATGCGAGTCCCACTAAAGCAGATCGTTTGAATGATTTATCTTTGAAAACTCCATGGATCCGCAAGGAAAGAATATTGAATGAGTACAAAAGAAGAAGTATTGACAATATCTTTATCTCAAGTCCTTGAAAAGGAAAGGCCGTGAGCGAAGCGGCGATCCCTAAAATCGGAAGCAAAAATCCGCCACAGACAGCACACCCTACAGAAACAAGGCTCAAAAAAATACTCATGCTTGAATTTGCCACTTCGGTATGAGCTTTCTCTCGAGATTTTTCAAATGCATACAAAAGCGTTGTGATAACGATCGCAATAAGAAGATTATTTATAATTGAAAGTCCGAGTGTAAGCCAAACATATATTGGATTATTATCCTGTATAAAACGTTCCCATGATGTAGTCCTTGTCAAAAGAAAATAATCAAGAAGCATAAATGAGAAAAATAAAGATAGAGAAAGAATCTTCATGCTTAGCTCTCGATAAACAACACCAAATGTTTTCATAAAAAACGACTTTTTATTTTCATTTGTCATAAGTTTTTTTAAGTAATTTATAAAAGATAAACACAATGATTAGAAAAAGAGTGATATCAAGAAAAGGGTTTTGAAAATTTTTAGAGATATTAAAAACAACTATGCGCAATTCTTTCCCGTACCCTTCCATGCTTTCCATCTGGATTTTACCCAAATAGTTCATGACCGCAATCGTAATACCGGAAATGATAAATATCGCTGCCCCAAGATACTGAAAAACTGTATACAATTTTTTTCTTTTTTCAGCAGGCAATAGTGAAGTGGATTTTTTATATCCTAAAGATAGAAGAAAGAGCGGGAAAACTATGCCAAGAACATATCCTGCGGAAACTACAATCGCCTGAAAAAGAGATGGGGAAAGTGACGTCAGTGTTATTGCTGCAAAAAGCACAGGAGCACAACATGAAGAAGTAAGTCCGGACATGATTCCTAAACCGAAAACAGATCCCGCGCTCACTTTTTTATCAATTTCTGGCTTAACATTAAAAAACTGCGGAATATGAAACAAGGGTTTTATAGTAAAAATACCCATTATGACAAGAACAAGTGCTCCTAAATAATATACTTCCGTGTGGTATGCATAAAGAAAATAAATTAGGAATCGAAATCCGAGTGCGACTGGGATGAGTATGAAAGATAGACCGAGCGCAAAAATAAGCGTATAAAACATCACTTTTTTTCCTTCCTTGAATATCGTTCCGAGGTATGTCGGGAAAAGAAATGTGATACAACATGGAGCAAACAAAGCCAACACACCGGCGAGAAATGATGCCGTAAGCGATATTCCGAATAAAAAATTTGCGTCCATTATTTTACATTCGCTTTAACTTGAAAAACTAGTTTTGGATTTTGGGGATCATTTGTTGATATATACACTTCTCGCTGTACCGCACCATACACCGGCATCACAAACGGACGATAGATCACTTTGATAATAGCTTCGGTTCCTGGTTCGATTGGTGTCGCAAAACTACCTACCGAATGCATGCCATATTCTGCACTTTCTTGGCCTTTGTAAATCACTTGACCGACAGTACATCCGCAACTTGAGGATATGTCAAAAAGTTGCAACTGCTTATTTCCGGTATTTTTAATACTGAACTTTGCAGTTGCGGTGTCTGAGACTTTAATAGATTTCAAGTCATAAGATGTTTGATCTATCACAACTTTCGGTTTTTGAGTGTCATTTGCAGAATATTTTGTAACAGAAACTGCAAGTGGAGTTTTTGCCCGAAGGACCAAGTACGATCCTGCGATAATTACAATCGAAAGTGATACTATTACTCCAAGAAAAAATTTATTCATAAAGGTTACTGTACTAATAACTGTGACTATGTTAACAAAGAGAGTATTAAGATTTTATGAAGAAAAATTGAGCATGAATGGAAATTAGAATATAATATGGTATGGATAAAATTCTTAAAGACGTTCGTAAATCGTTAATAGAAAATAGTGACGAGAAAACAAAATCAGGCTCTCAAAGATATTTTAAAGAAAAAGTGAAATTTCATGGCGTCAAATCTGCAGCAGTCGATCGGGTTGGAAAAAAATATTTCGATCTTTTGAAAAACAAGAATAAAAATACTATCTTCGAGATTTGTGAGGAACTTTTAAAATCTGGATATATGGAAGAGGCTTGGATTGCGGGTAGTTGGGCAGACCGCCTGAATAAAAAATTTGAGCCTAAAGATTTTTATATTTTCGAAAAATGGATCGAAAAATATATCGATAACTGGGCCGAATGCGATACACTTTGCAATCATGCTGTCGGAACTTTTGTAACTATGTACCCAGAATATATTAACAAATTAAAAGTCTGGACCAAATCAAAAAACCGTTGGATGAAACGAGCGTCAGCTGTAACTTTAATAATTCCGGCAAGAAGAGGTAAATTTCTAAAAGATATTTTTGAAATTGCCGATAATTTACTTACCGATCCCGACGATCTGGTGCAAAAAGGTTATGGCTGGATGCTAAAAGCAGCAAGTCAAGCTCATCAAAAAGAAGTTTTTGATTATGTGATGAAAAATAAAAACATCATGCCGCGTACTGCTTTAAGATATGCAATTGAAAAAATGCCACAAGATTTAAGAAAAAAAGCTATGGCCAAAAATTAAGTTTTAGTTTTCAAGAATTTTATTAATTTATCGACGGCAATTCTCCTCATGCTGAATTTTTGTTTTTCTCCTAAAATCATCTCTCCAAAAGTTTTATTTGAACCATCAGGTTGAAAAATCGGATTCCAAGCAAAGCCATGTTTTCCACGGGGATGCACTATTTTACCTTTAACAGCGCCTTCAAAAAAATGAATATCCGCGCGAGTTTTCGCATACCCAATAAATGTTTTGGCGACGGCCTTTTTATTACCGAATTTCTCGGCAATTTCTGCAATGCCTTCATTTTTTATAGTTTTTATAAACCATTTTATGAGCGGACCTGGTAAACCGTTTAAACAGTCCAAATATAACGACGTGTCCTCAACTATAAATTCTCCGGAATGATGTTTAAAAGCTGACTGGAGTTTTGCTTCGATGATTTTTTTCGGATCAATTTCCTGAATTTCCGGAAGCTCAATATCTAGATGCTGTAGGTTCGGAATGACTTGCTGGATTTCTGTAAATTTTCCTTTTGAAGTGGTGATGAAATAAAGCATTAGGTAAATTTCAATGTTTCAAGAATCTTTTTCAGCTCAGGTTTAATAAGATCATAATCATTAAGTGTCGCGCTCCCTTCGATATGTGAGCCGTAAGTGATCATAGTTCCGTCATCTAAATCGACACTAAACCATTCCATATTTTCTACCTCATTTCTGTAACCGTTTACGGTATATTTTTTACCGTCAATTGTAATTTCGTCAGATACTTTTTTATCATCGACTCCAAGTCCGGTTGGACTACAAATAACGTGTTGATTTCCCGTGTTTTCTGCAGCGCTTATCGATATTGAAGCTGTCTTATAAATTATAGTCACGCATATTTCGCCACCATATTTGTTGTAAAGATACTCAAATCGTTTATCATCTGGAATTCCTTTTAGTTCCGGATCCTTTGGCTCACCTGACTCATCAGTCTCATATGAAAATTCATCTTTGAGAGCAAGACTTATTATTGCACCTTCAGGGTGTTTTATAGTGTAACCGTATTTTGTATTTTTAAATTCTTTCCATCCTGCAGTTTCGTCTGGCATAAGAGTTGATGTTATTACCTCTTGTGATGATGCTTCCGATGGCGCAACTTGGGTCGGCTCCGGTAAATCTACCTGAAGATCGCGTCCGCTTTGAGAAAAATAATTTATGCCGATATAAACACCAGCTGCGAGTTCGAGGATAATCCCGATGATGATTAAAATGGTCTTCAGCCAATTGCCTTTCCTTTC